>NNSL01000286.1 GCA_003123965.1 Balneolaceae bacterium SMO_bin1 | reverse complement strand
GGATAACGAAGATTTGTATTTAAAGTTCTCGCTTCCGGCTCTTCGGTTATATCAAAGCAGGGTTGCGGGCGTAAAAGCAGTAATCAACGATAGCCTGAACGTACCCTTACAACTCATTGAACGTATGGATTTAGTTGCCAAAGAAGTGTACAAAGTAAAAGAACCTATCATTTACGCTCGAACCTTTGTTCGCTCTTTCACCAAAGCAGTAGGCACCAACGCGGCGGGACGTGCTATTGAAGAAGAGAATGAAGGCCTCGGGCTACTGGTAAACATTTTGGGGAAAGTTGGGCAAGAGTTTACCGAACAAGCCGACACGCGGAGCTGGCAAACCATGCCCGGTCAGGCCTATGTATCAACATTAAAGTTGCCCCCTGGCGAACACAAAATTGCTATTGAATATTACAGTAAACGAGGAAATTTGCTTTTTACGCGTAATTCAACCTTAACCGTTGCCCCTGGCGACAACCTTAAGGTATTAGAAAGCTTATACTGGAATTAAATAACTACTAACTCAAATAATCATATCAATGAAAAAACTACTTATCACAAGCCTGGCCCTGTTTATGATGGCAGCTTGCCAGCCCTCACAGCAAGTAACTCGCATAAGTCCCGATACCCAAACCGACTTATCGGGTAAATGGAATGATACGGACGCCCGGCTTGTAGCCGAAGAAATGATTACCGATGTGGTTTCCAAACCGTGGATTGATCAATACAACAGGAAGCATCAAAACCCACCGGTGCTTATTGTTGGAAATGTTCGAAACGAAACAATGGAACACATTGATACAGAAGTATTCACTAAAGAAATGGAACGCGCCTTTGTGAATACAGGACGCGTAACTATGGTAGCCGACAGCCAGGAACGCCGGCAGGTTCGCCAAGAACGGGTCGATCAGCAGACCCATGCTTCGCTGGCAACCATGAAAAAAATGGCACAAGAGCTTGGAGCCGACTACATGATGATCGGCAATATAAACTCCATCGTAGATGAATCGGTAAGCGGCAAAGAAGTGGCTGTATTTTATACCGTCAACCTTGAGCTTATCAATGTGGAAACCAACCAGAAAGTGTGGATTGGAAACAAAAAGATTAAAAAGTTTATTGAGCGAAAAAACTTCCGCGGATAAGAAGCTTTATTTTAACGGGGGTGACCTATATATCACCCCTGAATTAAATAATGGCTGCAAGAAAAAACGCAGTGTTGCATGCATTGTGTGCTATTATTGGGAATACAAGGCTACCAGTGAGTTCCCGCATCCAAACAAAAGCGGCTCCACCGGCCAGTGGAAACAAAAACTGGAAAAAGTTGAGCGAAATATTCCACCCTTCCACCTCAATACCGTGCCACAGCCCAAATGCCAGGGTTGTAATAATCGCCGGCCACCAGTAGGTAAAGGTGCCCTTGCGTGCAGGCATGGCACTATGTAAAAAAGCTAGCAACAAACCACGGTATGCTATTTCTTCAGCTATACCCGGCATGGTTGATTGGTACAATATTGTTTCGGTTGTTAAATCAGCCGCACTGGCAAAACGGAAGCCCAGCAAAACACTTAGAAGCACTAGCACAATTGTAACTAGTGTAGCCGGAAGTATAGTACCTGCCCGCTGGGTGGTCGTGAAACCCAATTCTTTAAATGAGAATGAACTGCCGGCCGCTACGGTGAGGCAAAGCGTAAGGCTAAAGAACTTTCCAATCCAGTTCCACTCGGTACCCGGTATGGATGTTATTTCAAATAATAGCGGGATACCAGTTAAAAAGACATCGGCCATAAAAAGGAATAAAAAGAAGAGAGCCGAGAACCCGTACCGTGGCTTGCTGCTAAGAAAAGCCACCAATAACACCGGCAAAATTAATCCTCCCAGTACTAAAGCACCCGAAATCAAGTCCATATTATCCCCGTATCAACGAATATTTTTACTAATTAACTACTATTGTGTACCACTTTCAAATCAATCAGCTATTTTTGCCATGGAACGCTCATATTTTTTTGATACTTTTAGCGTGTTATGAACAAACAAGTTTTGGAAAAAAACACCGTGCTGTCTCGGCCGGCGCTCTACACCGATTACTACGAATTAACCATGGCCCAAGGCTATTTCCTATCGGGTCGGGCTGATGAAAAAGCATGTTTCGATTATTTCTTCCGCGACCTCCCCTTTGAGGGCGGCTATGTTATATTTGCCGGCATTTCTGATCTTCTTAGCATTCTTTCAAATTTTCGCTTTCACGAAGATGAGCTCCAGTATTTAACTGACGAAGGATTCAAACCGGAGTTTATAGAATACCTCCGCAATTTTGAATTCAATGCAAATATATATGGGCCTCGCGAAGGTGAAATAGTATTTCCTTTGGAACCCATCGTGCGGGTTGAAGGAAATATCATTGAGGCCCAAATTATAGAAACCCTATTGCTCAATATCCTCAACTTTGAATCCCTTATTGCCACTAAAGCCCGGCGGATGAAATTTGCGGCCGGCGAACGCAGCGTGCTCGATTTTGGGTTGCGCCGCGCGCAGGGTTTTGGCGGTATCCAAGCGAGTAAAGCCGCCATTATCGGCGGTGTTGAGGCTACATCAAACGTATTGGCTTCATTTGAGCACGGCATACCCGCAAGCGGAACCATGGCCCACTCATGGGTACAGTCGTTTGATGATGAACTCACCTCCTTTCGCGCCTATGCCGAGCACTACCCCGATAACACTATCCTCTTGGTTGATACCTACGATACGCTTGCCAGCGGCGTGCCTAATGCCATTAAAGTAGCGAAAGAGCTGGAAGAAAACGGCCATCAACTCAAAGGCATCCGGCTCGACAGTGGCGACTTGGCTTATTTTTCGCGCAAAGCGCGCAATCAACTAGACCGTGCCGGGCTTGAATACGTTAAAATTGCCGTTTCCAATCAGCTTGATGAACGCCTGATTGAAAGCCTGCTTCGCCAAGATGCGCCTATTGATATGTTTGGCGTAGGCACGCGGCTGGTTACCGGCAATGAAACACCCGCCCTTGACGGAGTTTACAAGCTTGCATCGGTGAATGATGAACCCAAGCTTAAAATTTCCGAAAATGTTGAAAAAATCACCCTGCCCGGCTGCAAACAAACAATCCGGTATAGTGATGAACAGGGGCGATTTCTCGGCGATGGTATAACGCTTGTTGAAGAAAGCAATGCAAAAATGATTCATCACCCTTATTATCCTCAAAAAAATACGGATGTCAGCAAGCTTAATGCTGAGCCGCTATTGCATAAACTCATGGAAAACGGCACGCTAGTAACATCGCCCCCTTCTGCCCAGGAAAGTGCCGAATATGCTTCCAAACGTTTCGAAAAGCTCAACCCCGAACATAAGCGTTTCGAAAATCCGCATATTTACAAAGTGGGAATCAGCAAGACATTAATGGATCTACGTGATAAACTTACAAACGAACTCAAGTAATTATGGATGCACTATTAATTGTTGATGTTCAGAATGATTTTTGTCCCGGTGGAGCGCTTGAAGTTCCCAACGGGGATGAAGTAGTTCCAGTCATCAACCAACTTACCGACCAATTCGATAACGTTCTGCAAACACAAGACTGGCACCCCAAGGGCCATTCCTCATTTGCTTCAACGCATGATGGAAAAGACCCGTTTGATACCATCGAAATGCCATACGGGGAGCAGGTCCTCTGGCCCGACCACTGCATGCAGGGCTCCGAAGGCGCAGCTTTTCATCCCGATTTGAACACAAACAAAACGCAACTAATCATCCGCAAGGGCTTTCGCAAACAGATTGATTCCTATTCCGCCTTTTTTGAAAATGACGACACCACATCTACCGGTTTAGCCGGTTACCTGCGCGAGCGTGATATCGATCACCTCTACGTTGCAGGCCTCGCACTCGATTTCTGCGTAAAATGGTCGGTGATAGATGGCCTTGACGAAGGTTTTTCCGTAACTGTGGTTGAAGATGCCGTCCGCGGTATCGACATGGACGGTTCCGTAGCTGAGGCTTGGGACGAAATGCATATTTCCGGCGCCGGCGCACTTCTTCTGAGATACTTAAGTG
>NNSL01000324.1 GCA_003123965.1 Balneolaceae bacterium SMO_bin1 | reverse complement strand
CAAAAATCAATAAGTTTGAAGCAGGCATCAAAAAATCACAAAAATCATTATTGATGATGAAAAAAGAAGAAGAGAATTACATTTACGCGTACGATGACGAAGCGCATCAAATCATTGTTATAGATGCCGAAACCGGTGAAAAGATTGAGCGAAAGGAAAACCGGTCGCTTGCCGTGCTCTCTCATTTACACGATGAAGGTGAGGATGCCAAGCTTCGCAAATTTATTCTTTGGTGCACGTATGAAACCAATGATGAGATAAAACCAATGCAGCGCAAATTTATTGAAATTGCAGAAGAAGCAATTCAGGAGCAGGTTGATCCTGAAAAGCTTGAAGAACTCTACTCCGAAAGCGAGGGCGAAGCTATAGCCACCGACACCGTTGGGCTGCAGCAGGGGTCGTTACAGGCGCCGGGATTTCTGGCCAGCCGTGAATGCGTAAACCCCGATCCGTTTGAAGGCGCCAAAAATGCCGCCCGATTTCACTGCCTTTGGGGAACGATGCATGAGAAAGAAAGCAAAACGGAAAAATATGGACAAAAAATAAACCCCGACTCCGAAAAACATCAACAATCAAGGAAATAGAACAGAAACAGGTTGATTACCTGCTGGATTTGATAGCGGAATAATTATGGTTGAGGTAGAGGTTGAGATTAAGAAGTTCTCAACTTTAGCCACAGTCTTCACCTTAGTCTCAACCTCTCAAACTTTACCTCAGCCTAAATTACGCCCTGCGCAATCATTGAATCGGCCACTTTTTTGAAGCCTGCAATATTAGCACCGGCCTGATAATCATTCCCAAGATCGTATTCGTGTGCCGCATCCAGGCATTTGTTATGAATGCGCTCCATGATATTTTCCAGTTCGGAACTTACCCGCTCGCGCGACCAGTAAACGCCCATCTTATTTTGAGTCATCTCGAGCCCCGAAATGGCAACGCCGCCGGCGTTAGAAGCTTTTCCGGGGGCGTATAGGATCTCTGAATCGCGCACTATTTCAGTTGCCTCAGCAGTCAACGGCATGTTAGCGCCCTCTGCAATAAGGGCAATTCCATTATCAACCAGGTTTTGCGCATCTTTTTGCTGTACTTCATTCTGCGTTGCACATGGAAAAGCGCAATCAGCTTTTATATCCCAAATGGGATTGGAATCGCCGCCATCAACCTGCGTGTATTCACCGCTCTCAAACTCGTCGGCGTATTCTTTAATGCGCCCGCGCTGTTCGTTCTTCAAATGCTTAATAAAATCAAGCTTTTGCTCGACAATACCTTCCTCATCGTAAATAAAACCATCAGAATCAGAAACGGTTACAGGCTTACCTCCTTTCTGAATGATTTTTTCGATAGCGTGCTGGGCTACATTGCCCGCGCCGGAAACCAGGCATGTTTTGCCATTCAGCTCCTCATCCTGCTCGGCAAGCATATTGAGCGCAAACAGAATTAATCCATAGCCCGTTGCCTCCGTGCGGATAAGGCTTCCACCCCAGTTCACGCCTTTACCAGTAAG
The DNA here is from genome assembly GCA_003123965.1 of Balneolaceae bacterium SMO_bin1. The sequence continues at coordinate 2,555 of NNSL01000324.1, read as the reverse complement.
GACCCCGGTGAATTCGTTTTTTAGTTTTTTATAGGCACCGAACAAGTAACCGATTTCGCGCGAGCCAACGCCAATATCACCGGCGGGCACATCTACATTGGGGCCGATATATCGATGTAATTCAGCCATAAAAGCCTGGCAAAAGCGCATTATTTCATCATCCGACTTTCCTTTTGGGTTGAAATCCGCTCCTCCTTTGCCGGAGCCCAGTGGCATGCCGGTGAGCGCATTTTTGAAGGTTTGCTCAAACGCCAGAAATTTGAGTATGTCAAGATTGACAGACGGATCGTAGCGAAGCCCGCCTTTGTAAGGGCCCAAAGCGCTGTTCATCTGTACCCGATAGCCGCGGTTTACGTGAATTTCTCCCTCATCATCTTGCCAGGTAACTTTAAAGCTGACCACCCGGTCGGGTTCAGCTAACCGTTGCACAATTTTATAATTGGCATATTTATCATTGCTTTCCAGTACGGGTTTGATGGAGTTCAGAACCTCATCCACCGTTTGGATAAATGTTTCCTGGTGAGGGTTACGGTCTTTAATTTCAGAAACTAGATTATTATCGCCCATGCGTGGTTTGCTCTGTTAAAATTGGAATAGATTCTAACAAGAATTGCTGGCAAAATGTTCTGAATAAAAAGAGCGCTTCTTAAAGAATTAGGCAGGCTTAATGGGAAACTTGAAGATAAAGCACGCACCGGGGTTATTTTTCATCGTTTTTTCGGCCTGCAGCTGCTCGCTAAATGCATCAATCAACAACATTCCCAGCGATCCACTTTTGTGCAGCTCATCTTCGCCGGGCAGCCCCCTCCCATTGTCTTCTACGCGAAGGGTTGCCGTTTGATTGTTTTCTTGAAGCGAAATCCAAATCTGCCCCTCTTCTTTACCCTCAAATGCATGTTTAAAAGCATTAACCAGTAGTTCGTTCACCAGCAAGCCCATCGGTATTACTTGGTCTGTATTCATTTCCACACCCTCCGCATCTACGTGAACCTGAACCGCCGCCGTACGCTTTGAAAACGATTTATGGATACTGTCGGCAAGTTCTTGCAGGTACGGCTGCATTTGGATGTACTTAAAAGAGAGCGACTGATACAGCTTTTCGTGCACCATCATCATTGAATTGATACGCGACTGGCTTTCCTGCAAGGCATTGTGCACTTCCTGGCTGTCTGACTGGCCCGACTGCAGCTCCAACAACCCGGAAATGGCCGCCATATTATTTTTCACCCGATGGTGAATTTCCTTTATCAACAAATCTTTCTCTTCCAGCGACTGCTCCAGCTCCCGCGTTTTTCTCTTTACTTGGGTGCGCAGGGAAATCATCCATATTCCTGCAATTATTGCCAGGGCAAGAAGAACCGCGGCAAGCACCTCGTAATAATAGCGGGGCCAGCTGGCGTATGAAAAATCATCGGGCGTGCGCAAAAACAGTTTGTAGGTTGTTGAACCGGGAGCAGCGGGATCGTATTGCCCAATTACACCAGTAACGGTAACGGCATCGCCAATGCCGGGCGTCTCAAAGTTAAAATCCTGGTAGCGTGCATGGAAATTTGAAACATATACCATTACGGTTTCAGAGGTCGTATCGGAAGGAGCAATCATTAAATATTTACCGTTAAAGCGATTCCCTTTCTCCCGAATGATGCCGGTTCCTTTCGCCAGCATAGCCTGATAGGTTCTCGGGTTTTGGAATGCCTGGAATAGCTCAACGGGCTCCAATCTATTTTGCTTGGCGGGATAAACACGATACTCATTGACCAGCAGTTCGGGCTGTCCAAAATAATACTGCTTCACCCCCTTCACTACTATACTGTCGCCCACGGTAATGGGTTCGCCAATATCGTAGCCGAAAATCGATATCCCCGACGTATCCGTCTGCACATACGTCTGCAGATAGGTTTCGTGCAGCATACCACTCTCTACACTGGCAATACCGGCAATTTTCACCGACTCTTGAGTTGTATCAGTGTCGCTGGCGTTCGAGAAATTCTGCTTGATCTGGGAAATACTGGTAAGAGAGTCCGGTTCAATCCACTGTGCAAACGTGGTGAGCGGACTCATGAATACCCACACCGCAACTATAATACTGCTCAGACGCAATACTTTCACATTCATTGAATTTTTTAAAGATGTCATGCAGAAACCAAACTCTTAAGGTGGCAAAACCTCTTCGATGATATCCAAAAACATTCGCAAATTCCACGAAAATATTTAGATCCCAATAACCATTGATCATCAATCTTGAAATTAATAAAACAAGCCGGAAACACTTGTTTTAATTATGCATATAAAACATTTAGATTGAAGCATTCTCGATATTTTATTCGTCGGGATCATCAGAATTTGCATTAATCATTTTCAATGACACTAACGATTGCTTTACAGCTGCTCGGCGGTATTTTTCTTATTCTTGCCAATGCTTTTTTTGTTGCTGTCGAGTTTGCCTTAACCCGAGTACCCCAATTTAGAGGAGGAGGAATTCCAAGACCACCCGGGGCTGCAGAGAGCCTGGGAAATTACCAATGAGACATCGAAATTTATCTCACAGGCTGCCA
>NNSL01000281.1 GCA_003123965.1 Balneolaceae bacterium SMO_bin1 | reverse complement strand
ATGGAGTGAAAAGTTCTAGCTTTTTAATTCTGACTGGAATTGGAAGTAGCAATAGCAACTTTGCTATCATCAATATAAGACTGATACGTTTCGAGTACTTCTTGGGCTTCTGCCGGGCCTCCTTCCATTTCTGAAAGAGCTTTGAAGAATTTTTCATCCTCCGGCGATACAGTCCACACCATATCAGAAATGCTGTTCATATTCCAAACTACAACAAGATCCCATTTCCCGGTTTCCATGTGTAGCTCTTTTAGTGGGCCCTGGATGCCCGCTTTGTTCACGGCTTTAATAAACTTATTGTCAATTATGTTAATTGCCTCGTCAGCTTTTCCTTCTTTAAAGTCGATATAGGCTACTTCATGCCAGGTCACGTTTTCTTTTTTCTGTGCCTCGGGTAGTTCCTGAGCCTGGAGCGGTTGAAAGGCAAATACCACTATGATCATACAAATGATGCTGGTTAGTTTCTTCATACCACAACACCTCTTTCTATATTTATTAGCGTTAATAACGTTATTAAATAAATAATTAACTTCTTTAGCTTCAAATGCCAGGCTAATTTATAATAATTTTAAAAACTGCATGTTTTATTCAGTTACATTAATAATGATGTTCAATTAAAGAGCAAAGAACGTTTTAGCAAATCATCAGTCTTTTTTTACTCCTAGCTACCATGTTGCCATCCCAATTTAACGTATAAGATTTTACTTTTAGTAAAGCTCCAGAAAAGTATTCTTTGTTAAATAATAATCATGTAAATTGATTTATAAGATCTGTAACCATCAGTTAAATTGGAGGTTATATGGGGTTGAATTATTCAGAAAAAGCCGCGGCAAAATCTACTAGCCCACCGCAATCAAGCGGTCCCTCCTCTAAACCTGTTGGCCTTTTGGTAGTACATGGCGTAGGCAAACAGAAGCAAGGTGAAACACTTGACGGTGTACTTAAAGGACTGGAGGTGGCCTATGGCAATAAGCTTTCTATACAACGTGAAGATAAAGGCTACGCGCTGATTAAAGGACTGAACCGCCCCATTCATATTTTTGAAGTTTATTGGGCTGATCTTTTACACGGCGAAATTGTAAAAGGAACCTTTGATGTTGATCGAGTTTTTGAAATCGTGTGGTTCCCTTTGCTAAACTATAAAAGCGGCCTTCTGCCCCGGCGGTTATCCAAGACCTATGTGCTAAGCTGGACTTTTATTCTCGCGCCCCTCAGTTCTTTTTTGGCTACCGGTATTCAGGGAGCACAGCTTCTGGGAGCAGTCTTAACCGGGCTGAAGAGGTCTTCCCCCTTACGCCAGAGACAGCTGGAAATAGAAAAATCACAGACTTTTTGGGAAAATGTTCGCCAAAAAGCAGATATGGCTGTTGAACAACCTACGATTGTTGACGATATGTTGGATCAGGTAGCCGGAGATGTATTCAATTATACTCAAGGAGTGATTAATGCTTTCCCGGAGGTAAATTACAAAAGTGCAATGCTTGCCCGAAACGCCGAAGAGATACACAACAGGTTTCGGCAGACGGCTCAACAAGCTATTGATAAGGGTTGCAATGAACTACAAATACTGGCCCACAGCCTCGGTACGGTCGTTGCTTTTCGATCGATGTGCCCCGAAATAAATAATACTGATGCAGATATTGATACCCCTGTTCACTTGAGCCGATTCTACACAATTGGAAGTCCGCTGGAGAAATTTCGTTTTTTCTGGCCTCGTTTACTGCAAGGTTCAGCGAACGGTCCGGCTATTCCTCAACTTGATGACTCAGCTCGCCTTGCAAGTTTTCAAGCAGAAAATAAGAACTTCCCAATGAGCTGGGATAACTTTTACAACCGGAGCGACCTGGTTTCCGGGCAGTTACTTTCTTTTGATGGATGGCCTGAGCCAACCAACCACAAAGCGCAGGGTCTTGGAGGTATGATTCGGTCGCATGTGTCCTACAACCGAAATCCAAAATTTCTGTCTCTATTCGGAAAAGGTTTAACCGGAACCGAGCCAGCCATCACAGTGAACCGCTTCCACAACTTAGTGCAGAAATTTATTGGCGTACTGGAAAACTTATTACTACCTGCCCTATTGTTATTTTTTGCTTTATTAGGCCTGGTATTTATGATGGGATTGGGAGGCGTTGTGGGCTGGATTATCTCGCAACCATTCGAATGGCTCGGACTTGAAAATGTAGCAATAGCAATCCGTTTTTATTTTGTGTTGGTAATTATTTTAGGACTCACAATATTTCCTATGTTTGTAGGAAAGGCAAACGCCAAAAAGCTGCATACCCAATACTGGCGCCCACGGAAAACCCCATAAAGTGACCAGTTGATAAACGTTTTGCCAAACGCTTTTAGGTACACTTACGCGCATCTTGCCATTTCCGTTTTATCTTTTCAAATTGTGACTGGTCTTCTCACCATTTACTATAAATTCGCATCTCATGAGTAAAAGCATTGCCGTAGCAATTGTCCATGGAACCGGCCGAAAGGAGCCTGATTTTGCTGAAGATACTATTGATACCCTACACGAAAAGTTTCCCTCTTGCCTATCGAATGATGAAAACAATGACGCCAACCTTGTTATAGAACCGGTGTACTGGGCCGACCTTACCAGAAAACGCGAAGATGAAATTTGGGAGAAGGTGAAAAATTCCGGGCCAATGAACAGCCTGGAGATGCGGCGGTTTATCTTTAATGTTACGGGTGATACCCTGGCCTACCAGCCAAGCGAAGGCCGGCGCGAATTATACCTTGAAGTACATGAGAAAATGGCTGAAGCATTTAAAAATCTGGCTGAAAAAGCCGGATCATAATGCTCCATTGTGTGTATTGGCACATAGCATGGGGTCCATTGTAGCGCACAATTTTTTATACGACATTGCAGAATGAAGAAGAAGGCACCTATGGCGAAAAAGAGCCAGCTGAAACGGCGCTTGAGCGCTGCGAAACGCTATCGCTGTTTGTAACCTGCGGGAGCCCGTTAGCCATCTGGCGGTTGCGCTTTGGCGATCAGTACAAAGCCATCCGGTTCCCGGGTGATTCCGTCAAGGAGCTTTACCCAAATATGAACCCAAAGTGGCTCAACATATACGATAAAAATGATGTGCTCGGATACCCGATTACCAAGCTTACCGAAGATTATGAGCAAATGGCCCAAAATGGTTACCTGGAAGATCGTGACAAAAGCGTAGGCAAGTTCTGGAAAAGCTGGAATCCGCTCTCGCATAAAGGCTACTTTCGTGATGATGAATCACTACAAGACTTGGCCGAATACATCGCTGATATTTGGCGCGGGGCTTATCAATTAAATGAAGATAGCTAATACAAATTCTTGCTTAAGTTTTAACTAAATCATTCCAAATTGGGTACACCAATTGCACTATTTATTGGAGGATTAGTACTCGTGGTATTCTTCTCCGAAAAGCTGGTGAAGGGAGCCGTAGGCACCTCCCGAGCCTTCGGGCTATCAGCTTTTACTGTAAGCGTACTTTTTATTGGCTTCGATCCTGAGAACCTGTTGCTTGGGTCAGTAGCTTCCTCGAGTGATGCTACAGGTATTGCCCTTGGCACTATTTTCGGTGCTGCCATGGTGGCCATTGCGCTGGCTTTCGGGGTAACGGCCCTTTTTGCACCTATGGAGTTCTCTTCTGCACCGGGGCAAGTTATCGTAGTGCCGCTCGCTTCCGTGCTACTTATCGGAGTGCTAAGTTTAGACGGGCTCCTCTCCCGGCTGGACGGCATTTTGCTGCTTCTCAGTTTTACGGGCGCTATTGTTTATCTATTTCAACTTTCACAGCATGGACTGACCATCACCCCGGGCGGAGAGGTGGCCGAAGTGCTCAAGGATGAAAACAAGAACCCGTCGAAAGTTAAATATGCCGCCATTCTTTTCGGCTCACTTATAGCAATTGTTTTGGGCAGCGAAATGCTGGTTTCGGGTTCCCGCGTATTGATCATAGAAACCGGCATATCGGAAACCGCTTTTGGCATGACTATTCTTGCCCTCTGCGTAAGTGTAGAAGAGTTAGCGCGCGAACTACCGGCTGCTCTTAAAGGCCGATCGGATATCACCTAC
>NNSL01000168.1 GCA_003123965.1 Balneolaceae bacterium SMO_bin1 | reverse complement strand
TGCCATGCCTGGGCTGCGGGTTACGATTTCTCTACTCACGAAGGTTTTGAGCAGATCTGTGATGACTTTGAGTCGACAATTGGTTTTAGCTATTTGAAAGGCATGCACTTAAATGACTCAAAAAAGCCGCTGGGTAGCCGCGTCGACCGGCATGATAACATTGGTCAGGGCTTTATCGGTGAAGATGGATTCCGGTTCGTTATGCAGGATAAACGATTTGATGATATTCCCATGTTGCTGGAAACGCCGAACACCGATCAGTGGCCGCGGGAAATTTCAATGCTTTATAGTATGACTGGCAGCAGTGATGGTGTATAAATACTTAAAAAGTGACTTTCGAAAATAGTTTTACAGAATAGAGTTAAACTTTAACTATGATTTCAACAATTATGCAGAAACTTAAATTATTTTTCATATTCGGCATTGCCCTTTTTGTCATTAGTTGCGGACCTGAGGAACAAACAAGCGAAATTAATCAAAGCAGTGCAGATGTAAATCCTGCTGCCGAAGGCTTTAATATGCAAGCCTCCGACTCGCAGGCTGTAGCAATTGCCGATAGCGTTATGCAAGCGATGGGCGGGCGGCAAAACTGGGATCAAACCAATGTTATTCAGTGGAATTTCTTTGGGCGTCGCACACATACCTGGAACAAACAGACCGGCCGCGACAGCATTGATGTTCCTGGACAAAACCTGGTAATTGATATGAATATAGAATCGCAGGAGGGAACAGTGTTTAAAAACGGAGAGGAACTTTCTGAGCCAGATTCGGTTCAAAAATATCTAAATCAAGGATACGAAATGTGGGTTAACGATTCTTATTGGCTCCTGATGCCATACAAGCTTAAAGACAGCGGCGTAACGCTTACTTATCTTGGCACCGACACCACGGCTACGGGAATGCCCGCTCACAAGTTAAAAGTTACCTTCGATAGCGTAGGTGTTACCCCGAATAATATGTATCATGTATATGTAGATACCGCCCAGCACTTGGTACGCCAGTGGGCATACTATCCGGAATCAACAATGGATGACCCAGGCTTTGTGCTGCCCTGGGATAACTACGAGCAATATGGTGGTATTTTGCTCAGTGGTGATAGAGGAAAATATGAGATATCGGATATCGAGGTTATGAATGAATGGCCGAACGCAAAATAAGCATGCTTTACAGTCTGGCTTCTTCTTAATATCACTTTGTTTTTTTGTGATGGCAGCAGGTTGTACGAACAACGCCGATGAACTTCGCAAAGCTGAACGCGAGGCCGACTCCCTGCTTGCTCTATCGATGAGGCAAGAATATGCTATTGATTCACTCCAACAGCAGGTAAATCCCGGGTCTGAAGTAAATCCTTGGTTCAACCCAAAGTTTGACGGCCGTGCATTTCTGAAACAAAATATCGACAATCCTGAATCATTAATTGTGCAATCACTACGTGATCGCCCCGAACTTATACCGCTCGATCCCGTTCTTGGCGGCAAAATGCGCTTTACGGATATACAAGTGCTGGGAAGTAAATGGGTGATTGCTAAGTATGAGGATGGCCATATTATGGGCCGATCAATTTACGAGTATCAGCTGCAATCCGACGGCACCCTGCAGTTTGAAGTTTTGGCATCAACGCGTAACTGAACGCTCTTTTCCGGATGCAAACCTGTTTTAAAGATTGAGGTCTATATTGGCTTGTTTGTAGCTTTTGTAAAAAAGTGGAATAATAAGTGCAGCTCCATAACAGATTACACCTAGAATACAAGTTGCAACAGCAATGCCGTGGTCCATTTCTAATGCTCCCCATCCATACAGCAGGTTATACCAGTCATGGGCACTTTTGGGCAAATTACCTATTAAAGGCAGCTGTCTTAGCTGTGCATCAGCAATGTAAAACGACACATCTATAAAGCTGAAACCCAGCAAATACCACGACAACTGCATGCCAACTTTGATGTTGTTGAACCAAAAATAGGCCAGAATTAAGGCTGGAATGAACAGTTGAAAAAGCGAGCCGTTTAATATGGTAAATGTACGCCACCCTAAAATAGAGGCAAAGGTGTGGCCGGCTTCGTGAACGGTGAGTAAGAAAGCGTCCACAAAAATATTGATCATATTGATCGGAAATGGAAAATCGTAATTGAGGGAAAAGAAAATGTTGTATTCCAACGCCCACCATGCTTGATGCACCGAATAATAATAAATGGCAGTAGAAACAAGCTGCACCACCATTTCTTAAGAAACGGTATTCCAGATTTTCTTAGCTCATTAAACGTCATCAGGCAAATTACTGTATCGTTTAATTCCTTTCACAAAATAGTGCCATACAATGCTTATTGATTTCATGACAGGGGGGGTACCTGGTTTCGTGCGCTGAGACTGAAGCGTTCGGCGCTTGGACAGTGTCGATAAAAACATGCCGTGAAAATGCCAGTATGCTCTCAAAATAGCTTTAAACGACTTGAAGTCACCGGAAAACAAAGCCCGCCAGGCCGCAGTTTTGTCTAGCGCAAGACGCTGTGGCAGGTGAAACAGGAGGGAAGAGAAAGGATAATTTTTCCAAAGCATTATCAAACTGTTGCGATAGTTGTAATAAAGCTTACGCGGTGAATCTGTAGGTAGGGAACCACCGCCCAGATGATATACTACACTTTGCGGACAAAAGCCCACTTTGTAGCCTTGATTCCAAAGCCGCCAGCATAGATCAATTTCTTCCATGTGAAATTCAAAATCTTCATCAAACCCATGAAATTTCTGAAATATATCTTTCCTGATTGCAAACGCGGCCCCGCTGGCCCAGAATATTTCCGATTCATTGTCATATTGGCCCTCATCCTTTTCAATAGCATCAAAAATTCGACCGCGGCAAAATGGATAACCATAACGGTCAATAAAACCACCTGCCGCTCCGGCATATTCAAACTTGTCCGGTTCATTAAATGATCTCATTTTTGGTTGCGCAGCGGCGATATCAGGATTCCGATCAAAGAAATCGTCCAATTTTGCCAGCCAGTCGGGTTCAACCTGTACGTCGTTATTTACGAAAATCAAAATTTCGCCAGAGGCATACGGCACCGCCCGGTTATTTCCGCCGCAGTAGCCATAATTTTCATCAAAGGTGACGATTTTTACTTCAGGATATTGTTCCCGTACCCATGCCTTCGAACCGTCCGTTGAAGCATTGTCAGCGAGGATAATTTCAAAATCATCAAATTCAGTAGCTACTATGCTTGGTAGATAGGTTTGCAGATGGTGTAAAGCATTCCACGTTACGATGATGATGCTGAACCGGGGCATGTAGATGAAATTCAGTGATTGATTTTGAACGTTACAAGTATTTAGTTCTGTTATTTGCGATGCTGGGCACGAGCAGGCAAATTGGCTGGCACAAAAGATGCGAAAGAATAATACATGATCAAAGTTGGACTTATATCGGACACACACAATTATTTAGACCCCCAGGTATTTGATTATTTTGAAGACCGTGATGAGATTTGGCATGCCGGCGACTTTGGCTCTATTGGCATTGCTGATGAACTGGAAGCGGTTGCTCCCGTAATTGGTGTGTACGGCAATATTGACGGGCACGATGTGCGGCAGGAGTATCCACTGCACCAGCGCTTCAGCCGGCAGGGCATTAATTTCTGGATGACTCATATTGGCGGCACACTTGGCCGATATTGTATTCCCATCAGAGAGGAAATGGAAAATGATACCCCTGATGTTTTTATCTGCGGACATTCGCACATTCTAAAAATTGGCCGCGACCAAGAGAAAAATAAAATGCTTTTTATAAATCCCGGGGCGGCCGGTCGGCACGGTTTCCAAGTATACCGCACAATAGTACGCTTTGCCATTGAGGATGGCCGTATTCATAATATGGAGGTCATCAATCTTGGTAAACAAGGGGAGTGAGGCCCAAACTATAAACTCAACTCTCCATAGATTATGAGCGCAATCAACAGCGTGTTCTTAATTATGCCGCTGAATAAGTTCAACAGCATTAAAGGCTGATAAAATTACTAACGGAATGCCACCGCCGGGATGTGTACTGCCCCCCGCTAGATATAAACCTTCTATACTGCGA
>NNSL01000182.1 GCA_003123965.1 Balneolaceae bacterium SMO_bin1 | reverse complement strand
ACCTGATTCATACCGTACTGAATGTGTATGAAACCTGGATTGGTGAAAACGATTATCCATTTTTTGCACTGTTTATTGATGTTGACCCGCAGGAAGTGGACGTAAACGTGCACCCTGCTAAAGAAGAGGTGAAATTTGAGGATGAACGCAGCATTATCAAGCTCACCAAATCAGTGGTAAAGAAAGCACTGAACGAACGCTTTATGGTACCTGAAATGCCGGATGACGATTCGGTAGCCGCTCAGGGAAGAAAAAGCAGCTTCTCTTCGGACTTTTCCTTTCAACCCAAATCAAAGTCAGGGAAGTCAACAAAATTTCCATCACGCATCAACTTTCAATCGCAGCCCAAAAGCGGCAGTGGCGATCAGTGGGCCGACTCACTCTATGGTGATGAATCATTTGAGTCGCAGACTGATACTGAATCGGAAGCAGAACGCGAATCGCCCCAGCTGCAGGAGCGGGGATTCTGGCAGCTGCACAACCGCTACATACTCACGCAAATGCGGTCGGGGCTCTGCCTTGTAGATCAACATGCGGCGCATAAACGCATTATTTACGAAAAGGCACTGGAGGCTACTGAATCGGCGTTGCCCAGCACCCAGCAGCTGTTGTTTGCGCAAACGGTAGAGTTTTCAGCGACTGAATTTTCACTGCTCGAGGAGCTTCATCCAATCATTCAGCGTATGGGTTTTAACGTGCAGAAAATGAGCGGAAATACCGCTATGATCAGTGGCGTGCCGGCCGATATTGATATTGGCGACGAGCAAACCGTACTGAAATCGATGCTGCACCAGTACCGCGATTTGGACGCAAAAATGGAACTCGATGCCCGCCACAAGCTGGCCGTGGCGTTTGCTTCCAAAACGGCTATCCCTAAAGGCAAAAAATTGAGCGATGAAGAAATGGAAAGCCTGCTTGACCAGCTTTTTGCCTGCGATGAACCCTATCGCGATCCTTTGAAAAAATCCACAATCGTGTATCTTTCGCTCGAAGATATCGAGGCGCGCTTTCGATAGCAGAACGCATTTTACATCCCAATATCGATCATGAATATTCTTGCGGTTGAACCTTTTTACAGCGGATCACACAAAGCTTTTCTAAAAGGGCTGCAAGAATTTTCGCGCCATAATATTATTCCCATCAATCTTAGTTTTAAAGGCCGAAAGTGGCATATGCACGGCGATTCGGTGATGCTGGCCGGCATGGCTGCGGAGGTAGAGGAAGAAATTGATCTGCTATTTGTGAGCAGTATGACCAACCTGCCGGCTTTCTTAGCGTTGACCAATCCGCGCTTTGCCGATGTGCCCAAGATTATGTACATGCACGAAAATCAGTTTACGCAACCCGTGCCGGAAGGGGAGGAGCGTGATATGACCTACTGCTATATCAATTATTTGAGCATGCTTACGGCCGATCGGCTCATTTTTTCATCGAAATTTCACCGTAATGATTTCCTAAATGCGTTGCCGGCTTTCTTGGAAAATTACCCCGATGACAAGCACTATTCTACGGTTGAACGCATTGCGCAGAAAAGCATCGTGCTTTATCCGGGCCTGAATCTTGAGCGGTTTGATGCCCAGCCCGACACCCGGCAGTCGAATGAAAATCCCGTGATTGTCTGGAACCAGCGCTGGCAGTTTGATCGAAATCCGGCCATGTTTTTTCGCGTACTGAACCGGTTGAATGACATTGATTTGACTTTTGATCTTATTTGGCCGGCGATACCCAGCACGAAAAACCTGAGGAGTTCGAAAAAGCATGGGAGCGCTACGGCCGCCATATCACCCATTTTGGGTATGTAGAAAACAAGGAAAGCTACAGCAAGTTGCTGCACAGCGGTGATATCGTTGTATCAACAGCGACCTATGAATTTTTCTGCGTGGCCATTATGGAAGCGATCTATTGCGGTTGCCACCCGTTGGTGCCCAACCGCTTGCACTATCCGGAGCTGATTCCCGACAGCTTGCATCAGCCATTACTGCATGCCCCGGTATTGTATGATTCTGAAGATGATTTATTTCACTATCTCAAAGATTTGCTCACCAATAAAACACAGCCGCTGCCCAAAGCCTCATTGCAGAATATCAATAAACATCTGGATTGGTCGAAACGCATCGATAAATTTGATGCGATGTTTGAAGAATTTCGGGAGATGGAAATCACGCCAGCACTATAACTACCGACCGTAAGCAATAACCTTCAGCGGGTCGGTTTTGGAAGCGATACGGGCCGGCAGCCACGAGGCCAGTGCGCAAAGTACGATGGTCACCGCGGCCACAATGACGAAATCGAGCGCATGTGGTTCTACCGGTGCGTAGCTCATATAATAATTCTCCTCGGAGAGTGGAATCAGCTGATAGGTGGCCTGCAGCCAGTTGAAAAGCACGGCAATACCCATGCCCAGGGCTAGCCCAACCGAACCGACAAAAACGCCTTCAAGCAGAAATATGGAGCGTATTTTTTTGCTGTGTGCGCCCACCGTTTTGAGGATGCCAATATCGCGCGTGCGCTCCAGCACCATCATTAAAATAGTACCTATGAGGTTAAAGGCGGCTACAATAATCATCACGCTTATCACAAAAGGAATGGTCTCTTCCTGCAAATCCACCCAGGCAAAAATGCTGCCATACCGGTCGTAAATAGTTTCGGTATAATAGGGCATAGATAGGGCGGCCGAAAGCTGGCTATCCACTTCTTCAATTAATTGATTATCTCTGAGCCGGATTTCAATGGCCGAAGAGTACAGTCCCGGCATTCCAAATAGCTGCTTGGCGTATTTTCGGTCGATTAACGCGAGCACGTCGTCGAATCGATCGATGCCTGTTTGATAGATGCCGTTGAGGCGGAATTGTTGAATTTCGGGCGACTCCAGCGGGGAGGGGATACCATCAACGGTGTAAGTGGTGATTTTATCGCCAATTTGTGCTTGTAAATTCTGGGCCAAAGCATGGCCAATAATGATGCCCGGCAGTCCCTGTGGAATCAACGGATAAATCGTAACTACCGCGGCTGATATATTGCCGAAGGTCGGTGACGTCGCCTTCGGGGCTAACTCCCTTAAAATAAGTGCCGGTCACATTTTTCGGCGATTGAATCATGGCCTGACCGGTGACTATGGGTTGTGCTTTTTCTACCTCTGGAAACTGCTCGATGGCCGTTACTAGCGTGTCGGTGCGGTAAATCGGCTCCTCAGCAAAGGTTGCAACCGAAATGTGGGGTGCAAAACCCAGCACTTTATTGTCGATGGTGGATTTGAAACCATGAACTATGGAAAGCGCAATAAGCAGCCCAGCCGAACCAATGGCTACTCCGCCGATAGCCATAATTTTGATGAATGATAAAAAGCTAGAGCCTTTTTCGCTGGCCTTTAAAATAGCGGAGTGCTAAATACCATTCGAATTTCATTTTAGTTTTCGCTATTGGTTATTTGTTCCTAGTTAATGGCAAAATACCATTAACGGGCAACGAATGATTATTCACCGTTTTTCGGCTTCATTTGAGGGAAGAACAGGACATCCCGAATAGAGTCGGAATCGGTCATCAGCATGGCCAGGCGATCAATGCCAATACCCAGGCCGGCGGTTGGCGGCATGCCGTATTCCAGTGATCGTAGGAAATCTTCATCAATAGCCATCGCTTCTTCATCGCCCGCAGAACGTAACTTAGCCTGTGCTTCAAACCGCTCGCGCTGATCCTGGGGATCATTGAGCTCGGAGAAAGCATTGGCAATTTCTTTGCCGTTGCAAATGCATTCAAATCGTTCTACGAGTCCTTCCTTTTCGCGGTGTTTCTTAGCCAGCGGACTCATTTCAATGGGGTAGTCGGTGATGAAAGTCGGCTGAATGAGATTGGGCTCAACGCATTCTCCAAAAATTTCATCAATGATTTTACCCTTTCCTGAACCACCTTCCAGCTCAACGCCGAGCTCATGGGCGGCCTCTTTGAGTGTGGATAGATTCTTGTTATACAAATCGTGGCCCGTTGCATCCTCAATGGCTTCAAACATGGGGATTCGCGGCCAAGGTTTGCTAAAATCGATTTCGTGCTCACCCACTTGTACCGTAGAGGAGCCATGCAGTGTTTGCGCCACATGTTCAACCATCGAT
>NNSL01000266.1 GCA_003123965.1 Balneolaceae bacterium SMO_bin1 | reverse complement strand
GGGGTATCACCTCTTCCGGTTTACCTTTCCGAACGACCAGATCAGCCCCAAGTTTTTGCAGGTTTTCTCGCAAGTTCTGCACGCTCTCGATTAGAAAACGCGTGCGGTGCGGGCCGGTTTTTGGAAATCCGAATGAGGTTTCACCAAATTGCCGCGGATCAAAGCAGTATATTGGAATCACCCGATCGAATTTAGAGGCCTTGTACAGTGCCTCATGGTCGTGTACGCGTAAATCGTTTCGAAACCAAATTATTGCTGTGCTCATGCTGCTTTTTGATGTTAAAAGTGGAGCTCGGTTTAAATAATTCCGCACCACAAAAAATTTGAGAAATAAAAGGTGAAACAACACGCCGCCAAATCATTATTTTACAAATACTTAACATTTAAATATAGCTTCTAACCAATGCCGCAAACCAATTTTTTTATTTTAGTGTTGTAGCTGTCAACTGATGGAAGCAATGACATTTTATGAGTGTTCAGCACTGAATCTGATGTAACAACCACCGCATGCTAAAACGAAGAACATATCACCGATACGTCGACACCGGATTGTTAGTCATACGGGTTGGACTTGGCATTATGTTTATGCTCCACGGCTTCCCAAAGCTCGCAGGCGGACCGGAAAGCTGGGAACAGGTTGGTATGGCCATGCAGTCCTTTGGAATTGATCAAATACCGGTCTTTTTTGGTTTTCTGGCTGGGATCACTGAATTTTTTGGCGGTTTATTTCTATTAGCTGGTATCTTTTTTAGGCCTGTACTCAGTTTTTTATTATTTGTAATGATGGTAGCCGCAGCAAAAACCATAGCTGATGGAGGCGACTTTGTAGCCTTATCGCATCCGCTTGAAATTGCTATCATTTTCATGGGACTTTTATTTTGCGGACCGGGCAAATACAGCCTGCAGCACCGTATTAACCGAACTATAAAAATGCCGGCAAAACGCCCACTATGAAGGCAATGGTTTTACATTCGCAGGAGAATGATTTAAAGTTGCAAGATATTGATATACCTGAACCCGCCCCCAATGAATTGCTAATAGAAGTGAACACCTGCGGAGTTTGCAGAACGGATTTACACATTCTTGACGGTGACCTGAATGATCCCAACCTACCCCTAATTCCGGGCCACCAAATTGTAGGAACCGTAGATAAAATAGGAGCCGATGTCTCCAGTTTTTCCAAGGGTGATAAAGTAGGCGTGCCCTGGCTCGGAAAAACATGCGGCCAATGCGAATTTTGCCGTAATGAACGCGAAAACCTATGCGACCATGCCAAGTTCACCGGCTACGACTTAAACGGCGGTTTTGCCGAATTTGCCACCGCCGATGCCCAATTCTGCTTTCCCATTCCCGCCAGCTATCCCGACCTCCAGGCTGCACCGCTGCTCTGCGCCGGCCTCATTGGCTACCGTGCATTGCGCATGGCCGGCGATGCCCAAAATATTGGTTTTTATGGCTATGGGTCGGCCGCACACATCCTCACGCAGGTGGCCCTTTATCAAAGTCGGCAGGTGTATGCTTTTACCCGTCCCGGTGACTCCAAAAGCCAAGAATTTGCCCGTAAGCAAGGCTGCATGTGGGCCGGGGGATCGGAAACGTTGCCACCGGAAAAACTTGATGCTGCCATCATTTTTGCGCCCGTCGGCCCGCTTGTACCCCAAGCGCTCAAATCCGTTAAAAAAGGGGGGGCTGTTGTTTGTGCAGGCATTCACATGAGTGATATCCCCGAATTCCCGTACGACATTCTCTGGGGTGAACGCTCGATTAAATCTGTGGCAAACCTCAGCCGCGCCGATGGTGAAGAATTTCTGCAATTGGCGCCTAAAATCCCTGTCGAAACAACTGTTACTACCTACCCCCTCGAAAATGCGAATCAAGCATTAGTAGATTTGCGTGAAGGCAATTTCGAAGGCTCCGCTGTATTGCAGATCAAGCAATAGCAACTGAAAAGAACGGTTCGAGTCAAAAATGATAATGGCGCGTCAAATTTGTATATTCTTCGCTTATTAATTTCGAAATTCAATTAACCTTCATCTATGCACGATATTGTACTTATCCCCGGCGACGGCATTGGCCCGGAAATCACGCAATCAGTAACAACCATTCTTGAAAAAGCCGGTGCCGACATCAACTGGATTACCTGCAAAGCTGGCCAGGGCGCCAATGATGAGCTGGGAACCCCGCTGCCCGAGGAAACACTCGAAACACTAAATAAATACCCCGTCTCTCTAAAAGGACCGCTGACAACCCCCGTGGGCGCTGGATTCCGGTCAGTAAATGTAGCGTTGCGCAAAAAGCTGGGCTTGTACAGCAATATTCGCCCCGCGAAAACGATGCCGCATATTGAAAGTCGGTTTGATAATGTAGATCTCGTGATGTTTCGCGAAAATACTGAGGGGCTTTATATCGGCAAAGAACAGTGGGTAAAGGAGCACAGCCACGCCGAAAGCATTGCCGTTGTAACCCGGCGGGCCAGTGAAAAAATCATCCGTGCCTCATTTGAGTATGCAAAAAAGAATAATCGCGACAAGGTGACGCTGGTGCATAAAGCCAATATTCTAAAGTTTACCTGCGGGCTATTCATGGAGGTTGGCGAAGAAGTGGCGAAAGACTACCCCAATATTGAATACGAAGACCTGATTGTGGACAACATGGCCATGCAAATGGTGATGCATCCCCAGCAGTTTGATGTGATTGTTACCACTAACCTGTTTGGTGATATTCTTTCCGACCTGGCATCGGGACTCATTGGCGGGCTTGGCGTAACCGGCGCTGCCAACATTGGAGATGATGCCGCCATGTTTGAAGCCGTGCACGGTTCAGCGCCCGATATTGCCGGCCAAAACAAGGCAAACCCCATTGCCTTTCTGCTTTCCGCACTCATGATGCTGGAGCATATTGAAGAAGGCGAACTTGCCGAAAATATTCGGCAGGCTATTTACAAAACGCTTGCCGACAAATCCGTTTGCACGCCTGATATTGGCGGCAGCGGCAACACCGAGACCTTCACCAAGGCCGTATGCGGTAATCTGTAAAACAGCGCCCTGCTTATAATTTTACAAACTCCGGTTTCATCTCATCAGTATCCAGAAAAGCTATGGTCGCTTTTTCACCAAAACCGTGAGCCGTACCGGGGTTTATAGCTAGCGTGTGGCCATATTTTTCTTCAACCGTTTCGTGGGTATGCCCGCTGATGACCACATCGTAGGTTCCGCATTTGCGCAAGGCATCGGTAATACCCTGATCGGTGCCGTGATACACGGCCACAAAGCAGCCGGGCAAATCCACCTCCAGAAAATCGCCCCCAATTTCCGCTCCTATTTCACGGAATTTGCTGATTAGGATCTGCAGATCGCCATCATTGTTTCCGAATACGCCCTTGAGCGGCAAGCCTTGAAATGGCGGAATGGTAAACGGGCTGCAGTAATCACCGGCATGGAGCACCAAATCAACAGAGCGCTTTTTGAATGCAGCAACGGCTTTGTCAACATGAGCCACATGATCGTGCGTGTCCGAGATCAAACCAAGAAGCATAATTACCGGATTTAAAAGTTCGCATTAACACGCTGTGTTTTACAATGTCCGGGAATCACTGCTTATTATCAATGAGAGAAAGCAGTGCATAGAGCGTTTTATTGTACGGAACAGCTACGTCGTATTTTTGGCCCAGCCGCACGATTGCACCGGTGAAAGCCTCGTATTCCATTCTCTTGCCTTTCATCCGATCTTGATAGGTTGAAGTTTCAAACCCTGTTAAGTCGCGAGCCGGCTCAATAATTGATTCTGCATCGGCTTGGGTGAGCCTTACGCCCTCAGCCTCGGCAACGCGTTGAATCTCGTCAAATATTTCATAACACAACGCTTCGGTATGGTCATATTCGAACAACTTGTCCACTGTTACCCCCGCTGCCGCCGTGATCATGTTGAAAATGCAGTTCCAGGTAAATTTCAGCCATACCCTGCGGTCAATTTCACTGCTGATATGAAATGGGATACCCGCTTCATCAAAAAGCGCTTTCATACTCTTCAATCGATCGGATACCTTCCCTTCTTTTTCACCAGCGGTGATCTTGCCAAATGCTGAATGCTCAATAACACCTGGCTCGGGCACTGAAGCCCCAATTTTGCAAAATCCCTGGATAGCACGTTGGCCAAAC
>NNSL01000293.1 GCA_003123965.1 Balneolaceae bacterium SMO_bin1 | reverse complement strand
GATTTTTCACGCTTGAAAAAGCCTTTGGCAATGGAACCATGCTTTTGTTCCAGCTCGTGAAGAGAAGAAAAGGTATGTTTAACAGAAAGCTGTTTGGGGTCGCCGGCATAAATACCCGAGACGAAGGGATTTACGGCATAATCGAGCACTTCGGGACCTAGTCGCCGTTGAATGAATCCAGCTATGCTCTCATCTTCTTTTTCTGATTGTGAAATAAATGGCTCTTTTAGCAGCCTGAATTTAGCGCTCGCTGAAAGTAAATCGGTTTTTAAAAAGCTGCCCAGCGACATTGGGGCTGGGCACAATTGCTCATTCTTAACAATGTATCTCTTTTTTGAATCATCGCCCGGCTCAACAATACGGTCGGTCAGGTCCAGCTCATCGAAAAGATCCCACACTTTTTGCTCGCGAACCAAGAGCGTATTGGGCCCTTTTTCTACGAGCCAACTGCCTTGCCGGTGAGATTTTATGACACCTCCGGGCTCCTCGTTTTTTTCATAAATGGTGACATGAAACCCTTCTTTATTCAGTTGGTAGGCCGCTGAAAGGCCAGAGATGCCGCCGCCGAGTATGCCTATGGAGTGTGTGGTCATAAAATTAATTTATTTTCAATCATACCATGCATTTGTGAACACGGAATGAATGATGGGCGAACCGGGAATCAGGTAGTTTCGGGCGTCTCCTTGGGCCGGCTCGAAAGCAGATCCATGAGCTGCTGCAGAATGCTGTTACCCAGAATAGAAAGTCGCTTGCTGCCATCCATAGAGAGCACTTTCAGAAGCCCGCGTAAGGAGTTGAGGATGTAGGGAGGATCGGTGACGAGCGTGTCGTTGGAGATGATATAATCCCAATCCAACGGTTTCTGAAACTTGACGCCATGTTGCTCCATTTTTTCGTAATACAAATGGGCCATTAATCCATAGCCTATGGTAGTGGGATGGATGCCGTCAAGGCTGAAAATGCCGCCCTGGTACACTTTGCCGGTATCGCGATGTACGCGCAGGTATTCGGTGGAGAGCTGCGGATCGTGGGGATTTTCAACTAAGTGCGCTGTTGCGGAATTGCGACTCATAGCCTTGCAAAATTCCTCGGGATAAGGAATATGCAGCTGCCCGGATTGCCGGCGCCGGGCGATACCACTTACGTAGGTATTTATGGGTACCACGGTCCAGCCGTTTTCGCGCGCCACCGAACGGATAATTTTGTTGTATTCGTCCACGGTGCGATCCAGCTTTATGGCCTCCTCTTTCGTGAGATGAGGATGAACCTCGGGATCAAAATCACTGTCCCAAACCCAGAAATGGGTGTAGTAATCAAAATAGCCTTGTACCGGAGATGATTTATCGCTGTTTACCCCACGCGATACCGGCGGAATAGTGACGTACGGTATGGTAGGCACAAACACTCGTTCGGCACCAATAGTTTTTATTTCCTCCACCAAATGCCGGTACTCTTGTTCGAAATGCTCGGGTCGGTACACTGTATAACTTCGGTGCGACGGCATTTTGCCAAGGTCATCGGGCTCGGAGTAGGTGAAGCGTAAGTCGGTTACCGCCCCGATAATATTATTATGACCGAGAGGTACAATCAGGTTTTCAATGCCGCCGTGTTCTTGCAGGTATTTTACATTATCAATGAGCGTGTTATTGGCAAACTTCTCATTCCGGCCGGGGTTCAGCACCAGCCCAGCGGTGGTGTACATAGCGTGATCGGGCAATACATCAAAAACGGAGTAGGTTTCGGGGTATTTTTCAATATGCTCGCTGCTTTTTTGCTGCGTAACCAGCCAAGCATCATTGATGGCAAATCCCCACACCGACTGGTTATGATAGGGGATCTCCTTTTCTTTGTCGGCCACATTTTTGTAGGTGTCTTCCCAGTATCGCTTAATACGTTTCAAGGTTTTGTATAAATGAGCCGCTGCTGGAATATACTCGGTCCACTCTAGCGCATCTCCATATTGATCCGATAATCCGCGGGCAAGTACTTCAAGGTTGAGCGGAATACCGCCCTGGGCTGTAAAAACAGGTTGATTAAATTGCGGTTCAGGTTCAAAACAACGAGCCAAGAGTGCCGGGAAATTTAAGTCCGTGCGGTAAACCCCTCCGTTTTGGAATCCTTGACCGAGACTATCGCCGAGTACAACAAGTTTATGTTCTGCTGGTTCACCCAAAGTATTGGACTGATATTAAGTTCTTTTTGCGATCTAAAGTAAAAAAAGTAATCAAAAAAGTTGAATCGTGGAGACTTTAAAATGGAGCAATATACCGTATTAACATTCACCAAAATATGCGGTATCTTTGAGCTCATTTTAAAATTGAATACACTTATGAGTAACGATTCAACCAACCGTTTGGACACCTTTCGTGAGCAGCGATCCGAGATGAACGAGAAGATTATGGATCTCGATCACCTCGGCATTAAACGTTTTTTTAACCTCGATTCAAATACCTACAAAGATGGTGCCTGCCATCGCAGACTAAAGAGCTGCTTGGGCTGGTTGCTTCCGCCGTTCTGCGTTGCAATGACTGCATCGACTATCACCTGGAACAATGTGCGAAAGCAGGTTCTACCAAAAAGGAAATCGTTGAAGCACTGAACGTAGCGTTGGTGGTGGGCGGAAGCATTGTGATTCCCCATATGCGCCATGCCGTGGAAACACTTGAGCTGCTCGAAGAGGAAGGCACGCTGCAAAGCTGATTGCCGTTTTAACGTGCCTGTTGATTTATACAAATAAGATAGTCTCAATTCATGTCTGACCCCATTTTAATCACCGCCGCCAAGGAAGATTCGGAAGAAATATTATCACTCCTTTCTGATTATACGGTGTGCCACGCGCCGCTTGAGGTGTATAAACCACGATCGGAAGATGCCTCCATTGGCAGCACGTTAAATTCGCTGGATGATTTCGAGAATATCGTGTACAGCAGCAAGCGCAATGCGCGATTTTTTCTCGACCAAGTGCAGCAGTTTGATAAAATAGAAGCGGTGCAGAACAGGGTAAACCTGGCACTGGATGCCGATACGTTTGAGTTTTTGGAAGCCCACCATATTCCGGCCATTCATCCACAGAATGGGGAAGAGCCGATTGATTTGGTGGAGCTGATGCTGCGGCTGCAGCGGTTCGGCAACACCTTGTATCCCACGGGTTCGCATCAGCGAGAGGACTTTCCGGGGTTTCTGGAAGAGCTGGATATTTCCGTGAAGGAGCTCGACGTGTTTGATTTGAAGGGCCCTTCGAATGATGCATTGGAAAAATTGAAGCAAAAAGTAGAAGAAGAGAAGCCAAAGACGGTTGTTTTTCATTCCCGTCGCTCGGTAAATCGCACGCTGGCGGCGTTCCCTGAGCTCGATTATGCCAATTTGCATATCATTTCGGCCGACAAGGGCATCTCAAACAAACTGCAGCAGAAAGATATTTCTGTTGATGACGAAGCCGAAGGCAGCTGGGAATCAATTGCGGAATTGGTTTAAAGAAGTATATCGAACGGAATAATTTCTTTGCTATTGATGCGAGGTACAATTTCTACAACTTCACGATGGTACAACCCGATCCACCGCGTGCAAGTGGCGCTATTTTATAGCCTTTAATTTCGGGGCGTTTGTCCAGGTATTCGTGCACTAGTTTTTTTAGAATACCTTCGCCTTTGCCGTGAATAATATCCACTTCATTTCGACCTGATGCAATGGCATTATCCAGGTACTGCTGCACTTCTTTCATGGCCTCATCGCCGCGCATGCCCCGAATTTCGATGCTCGGTTTTACATACTGGCGGTCATAATTGAATTGGACCTGGTCTTTCTGCCGATCAATCTCCTGCGCATCGCGGACTTTTACCAGATTATCGTACTTGGTTTTGAGTCGCAGCCCGCCGGCAATCACTACCGCTTTTTTCCCGTTGATTTCAGCCAGTTCACCTGTGGTTTTCCCGTCTTTCATGCGCACCATGTCGCCTTCACGCGGCGGTTCTTCGTCCGATTTCTGCCGCTTGCGCCGTTTTTTCTGATCCTCGAGATCCGCCAGCTCTTGGTTGACCTGTTGCTTGTGCTGCTCAACTTCTTGGCGGACCTGCTTTATCGTTTCCTTATCTTTTTGGCCTTGCTCTACTACTTTTTCAACGGCTTCTTCGATGCGCCGATTGGCCGTCTCCATAATTTCTTTGGC
>NNSL01000311.1 GCA_003123965.1 Balneolaceae bacterium SMO_bin1 | reverse complement strand
CATCAGACCATAAACATCTAACTAATCATTCATCAATTAAATCTTCTGTAATCATGAAAAAATTAACAAGTATACTTTCAGTACTCTTAATTGCAATGATGGTGACGGGTTGTTATCACGCCCAAGTTACTACCGACAAGGAACCGTCGGGACAAGTGATTGAAAAACCGTGGGCTTCCAGCTTTATTGCTGGTTTGGTTCCGCCACCCGTGGTAGAAACAGCGCAGCAATGCCCGAATGGGGTAGCACGGGTAGAAACTAAAATCAGTTTCTTAAATGGTTTGGCTTCAGCCGTCACCTTTAACCTTTATACACCGATGAACATAAAAGTGATGTGCGCAGAAGCTTCGGCTGCCATGTTGCCCAATAGCGATCTTAACCAGATGACGGTGAAGGAGAGCGCTTCCGACACCGAGGTACAGCAGACATTGAGTGAGGCAGCCAACAAGTCTATAGATACCGGTCAGCCGGTAGCTGTGCAGTTCAAATAAATAGTACTGTTTAGATACAGTAAATTCTATGGCCTGTCAGGGTAAACCTGGCAGGCTTTTTTTAATGAGGAGTGTAGGAAATTGACGCTTGCAATAAGCAGAGAAGTACGGTATTCAAAACAAAAGCAGTCGGCTTATTTTTGCAACGGTGGTGTTATCTAAACATGTGATGAAGGGATTTTCTCTTAACAACATCACCTCAAGTATTCATCAATTCCCTGATGAATGCTATTTAAGTTCCTTATATAGCCAGCCGCGGGCTTTGGCCCAATCTCGTTTTACAGTTCGTTCGCTTACATCCAGTGCCTCTGCAGTAGCATGCACGGTCATGCGGCCAAAAAAGCGCAAAGTTACAACGATCGGCCAGCCGTTGATCTAGCGCTGCCAGTTCATTCAGTTTTTCGTCAAGGTCAATTATTTCATCGGCTTCATGCTGCACCTTTAGCAGTTCATCAATGTAGGGGACGTCCTCTTTTTTGCCTCCACGTTTGTCTGCTTTTTTCTTTCGGGCATGATCGACCAGAATTTGTCGCATACAGCGGGCGGCGATTGCCAAAAAATGGCTTTTATTATTGGGATCGAGACTCTGCTGACCTACCATTTTAAGATATACCTCGTGTACCAGCGAAGTTTCTGAGAGTTTTATATCATCCCATTCGTCTTCAAGCTTATAATGTGCCAGGCGTTTAAGCTCATCGTAAACACGTGTAAAAAGTTTATCATAAGCCTCCTGAGATCCGTTACTCAGTTTAGCTAATAGTTCTGACGTATCAGTACTTGACTCCATAGTTATTTAATAAAATTTGATCCGCGCTGATCTAATGTACCCTTTTAGAACAACACGTTGTTTTCAACAAATTAAGGAATGAAATTTGTTCAACTTCTTGGATGAAATTCTTTATGTACTTGATGTAGCATTGAGCGGTCTACATGTGTATAAATTTCGGTGGTGATGATGGATGAATGCCCCAGCATTTCTTGTACCGCACGCAAGTCGGCGCCTCCTTCGAGCAGATGCGTAGCAAACGAGTGCCTGAAAATGTGTGGATATACATTTTTTTCGATACCGGCCCGTTCGGCGGCGTCGTTAACAATATTCCATATACTCATGCGTGAGAGCGGGTTTCCGCGCTGACTCAAAAATATTTTATTTTTTGCCTTTTGTGGGTTCGTATCGTTCTTGTATTTTGGTCGCACAATTTCAATATAGTGTTCAAGAGCCGTTTGGGCATGTTCCCCCACCGGCACCAGCCGTTCCTTGTTTCCCTTGCCGATAACACGAATAAAACCAATTTGAAAAATCAAATTATCAAGCTCCAGTCCGGTAAGTTCACTTACGCGCATGCCGGTAGCATAGAGTGTTTCAAGTACGGCCGCATTTCTAATTCCTACATCAGTTTCTCTGTTTGGAATGTCCAGGATAGTAGAAATTTCATCTGCGGAGAGTACCTCAGGTAGATTTTTGGTTTTTTTAGGGAGATCAATCAGCTCAGCGGGATTTGCGTGGGCAAAGCCTTCAACTACTGCAAATTCGTGAAAGCTGCGTATGCTCGAGATATTGCGGGCCACCGTGCTTGCAGCAAGGTCCATGGCCGAAAGTTCTTCTAGGTAATCTTCAATGTGCTGCATAGTAACGCCGCCAAGGTCTTTAATGCCGAGCGTGGCAGAAAGAAACAAAAGGTAGCGGTACAAATCGTTTTTGTACGACTGGACCGAATTTTCAGATAGCCCCTTCTCAAGCTTAACGAATTGCAGGTAAAGATTCAGTTGATGTTCAAAGTGCATATCGAAATCAGGAATTATAATAGTCGCTTACCGGTGGTTGCGAACGGCTATCCCATTCTCTTTTTTCGATTTCTTCTTGCTTGTACTCCTCATCAGTTTTCTCACCCTTTTTCTCTTTTCCTTCTTTTTCCTCATCATCGGGGTATTCTACGCGGCTGTGGTAAATACCCATCAGAATATTGAGAAAGGTGTCTTTAATAACACTGAGATCTTGGAAGGTGAGGGGCGTTTTACTCAGCTGGCCTTCGTTCACCCGTTCGTCCACCATTTTATCGATAAGATTCTCCAGTTTCTGGTAGTTGGGATCTTTCATCGCTCTGGAGGCCGCTTCAATACC
Organism: Balneolaceae bacterium SMO_bin1; assembly: GCA_003123965.1. The sequence continues at coordinate 1,558 of NNSL01000311.1, read as the reverse complement.
ATCAGCCAGCATTACAATACCTGTTTCCTTGGTTTGCGGAAGGGGGCCGTCGTAGCAGAAATCCTCCTTTCTTATTTCATCCTTATCCTCATCGGCCTGCTCTTTCGCCTTTTCGTAAAAATACCGTATAACTGATGTTCCGTGATGCGTTTTGATGAAATCGATAATGAGCTCGGGCAGCTTATGTTCCCGGGCCATTTTCACACCGTTGCTAATGTGTGCTTTAATCACCAATGCGCTCATTCGGGGTTTCAGCTTGTCGTGCTCGTTGTGGGCTACCTGGTTTTCGGCAAAGTAAGCCGGGTTTTCCATTTTGCCAATGTCGTGGTAAAGGGCAGCCACCCGGCATAGCAATCCATTTGCGCGAATAGCTCCCGCGGCCGCTTCAGAAAGGTTGGCCACCTGAAGGCTGTGGTGAAAAGTTCCCGGTGCCTTATTCATTAATGTTTTAAGCAGCGGCAGGTTGGTATCGCTGAGCTCAATAAGGGTAAGGTCGGTAGTGACGTTAAATGTTTTCTCGAATAGAAGAATAAGGGGATATGTAAACAGCACAAATACAGCATTGATGGCTACAAACATCAGATCATCAAGCAAAGGCTCCCAACCCTGAAAGGAAGCCATAGCAAAGCCTACAATTACAATTCCGTATGATATAAAAACAATGCCGGGGGTCGTGAAGAAAAATTGCGATCGCTTTTTAATGTCGCGAACCGAAAACAGGGCCAGGCAGCAGCCAACAATGGTGGCTGTGGCAAATTCGAAGCTGTTACCGTTTATTAGGCCGATGAGAAGAGCAAGGGTAACCGAGGCAAGAATGCCCACGCGCGAATCAAAAATGATGGTCAGTATTATGGGCGCAATGGCCACTGGTACAATATAGAGCGAAATATCGTTAAACTGGTAGATGAGGGAGCTGGCTACGCAAATTATGCTAATGGTAAGCAGTACAAGCAACAGCATGGCATTGTTCATAAATATATGCCGCCGGTATAAGTAGAGATAGAAAAAGAAAATAACTACGATAGCAATAATCGCCAGTACATCGCCGCCGTACTGCAGCCAGCGCTCGGCTTGCGTGGCGTTTTGGGCCTGGGCTTCAGCGAGACTGCTGAGAATGTTATACTTTTGAGGAGTTATGATATCGCCCCGGCGAATAATTACCTGATCTTCGCTGATGGCTCCCTTGGTGGACGAAATATCGGCAATGGCCTCCTCGATTTGCGCCTGGGTCTGTTCTTCATTGTAAATTAAATTGGGCTGTATGGCCTGCCGGAACAGTTCCATGCCGGCTCGGGTAATTTCGTTTACATACAGCTGCGAAAGTCGATAGCGCGCGTATTGATTGGCCTGCTGTACATCGCGCACGTTATCAGCGTTAAGGGTCTGTTCGGTTCGATCTTCACGATCGCGCAGCACAATCTCCGAGTGATCAAGGTCGCTTTTGGGTTGATTTATAACCCCGTCTTTTAAAATATCGTCGGTAATTTCCTGTAAGTCCTGCTGCAGGCTGGTCCCAATAAATTGCGACGGCGGTGCGGACTTGGTATTAGCAGCCTGA
>NNSL01000445.1 GCA_003123965.1 Balneolaceae bacterium SMO_bin1 | reverse complement strand
AGAATATCTCAGAACTGGAACAGCAAATTGAAAGCGAAGGCATAGAGCCTCTCTACAAAAAACTGGAAGAGGTAGACCCAAAATACGCCGGGGAAATGGAGGGCATGAACACGCAGCGCATCATCCGGGCACTGGACGTGTGGATGCAGACCGGGCGCCCGTTCAGCTCGTTTCACAGCGAAGGTCCCATCAGCCCGCCCGAGGACTTGCTGGTGATTGGCCTGCAGCGCGATCGGCAGCGGCTGTATGATCGCATCAACCGCCGTGTGGACGAGATGTTCGAACAGGGCTTCCTCGATGAGGTAAAACACATTCTCGATATGGGTTACTCGCTCGATGATCCCGGCCTGAATACCGTGGGCTATAAAGAAGCCATTGCATACTTGAATGATGAGTTATCGAAAGAACGCATGATCAAAGACATGAAAACCCAGACGCGGCGTTACGCCAAACGGCAGCTGACGTATTTTCGGCGCTGGGATTTTGTGCACTGGCTTGATTTAGATGAGCATGACGTGGATTTGGCTACAAATCAGATCATCACCCTGAAAGAGCAACGCGAAGCTCAATTGGATAATTAGATCTTGCTATACAATCACCCGAAAATTACAAATTCCATTTAGCACAGAAGTCAAATAAAGGCTACCTTTAAGCTTTCACAGCGATCACAATCAACCTTTTTACATGTATAAAGCAACGGTTAATGTAACGCTCCGCGAATCCATTTTGGACCCCAAAGGCAAGGCCAGCCACCACGCACTGCAAAACCTGGGGCTAAACGAGATTGAAAATGTGCGCATCGGCAAACTCATTAAGCTCGACATTAATGCCGAGTCGGCTGAACGGGCCCAAAAAATTGCCGAAGATGCCTGCAATCAGCTGCTGGCCAACGAAGTGATGGAGGACTACACCGTAACGATTGAAGAACAAGAACAGTAACGATCGATTTATGCATCAGCCTTTTATTCTTGCTTCGCAACAAAAACCCGGTGAGCAAGAAAAAGAAGCACCAGAAGTGGACGTGCTCACCGAAGAACAGGAAGAGGAAGATACGCCTTGGCGCGTTATTCTGTATGATGATGACGTACACACCTTTGATGAAGTGATTGAACAGCTCATCAAGGCATTAAAATGCAGCGCTTCGCACGCCGAGGAGCTTACCTTTACGGTTCATAACGAGGGTAAAGCCGAGGTGTTTGAAGGTTCATTTGAAGACTGCTTTGAAGTAAATGGCGTATTAAAGGAAATTCAACTTGTCACCGAAATTAAAGGATAACCGTGTCTAAAACATTTGGCGTACTCGTCTTTCCCGGCTCTAACTGCGATCATGATGCCTACCATGCCATGGCGCACGTGATGAACGCAGAAACGAAATTTATATGGCATAAAGAAACCGATCTCTCCGGGGTTGATTTCCTGATTGTGCCCGGCGGTTTTTCCTACGGCGATTACCTGCGCTCGGGAGCTATTGCACGCTTTTCGCCCGTTATGCAGGAAGTCACCAAATTTGTGATGGAAGGCAAACCGGTGCTGGGCATCTGCAACGGATTCCAGATTCTGCTCGAGGCCGGTCTGCTGCCGGGTGCCATGCTCCACAACCAAGAGCTACGCTACATTTGCAAACAAGTGCACCTGCGCTGCGAAACTACCGACACGCTGTTCACCCAAAACCTAGCGCCCAAGCAGGTACTGCAAATCCCCATAGCCCACGGCGAAGGCAACTACTTTACCGATGATGACGAGCTGAAAAAGCTGCAGGATAACGACCAAATTGTATTCCGGTATTGCGATGCCGACGGCAGCGTCACCAAAGAAGCCAACTTTAACGGCTCGGTTGATAATATTGCGGGCATCTGCAATGAGCAGCGAAACGTACTGGGCATGATGCCGCATCCCGAACGCGCCATGGAAAAACAGCTGGGCTCTGAGGACGGAAAACTTATTTTTGAGTCCATACTCAACGAATTTGCCACCGTGTGATACATGGATAACGAATCCACATCTAAAACGCTGTACAGCCGCGGACTGGTAAAGAAATACCGCAAACGTACCGTAGTTTCTGATGTGTCGATTAATGTTGACCAAGGCGAAATTGTAGGTCTTTTGGGGCCCAACGGCGCCGGAAAAACCACCACCTTCTACATGTTTGTCGGCTTGGTAAAGCCCAATGCCGGCCATATTTATATGGACGATAAAAAGCTTACCGGCCTGCCCATGTATCAACGTGCGCGGATGGGCATCGGCTACCTTTCGCAGGAGGCCAGCGTGTTTCGCAACCTTACCGTACGCGAGAACCTGGAATCCATCCTCGAATTTTTCGACTTCACCAAGCAGGAAATTAAAGAGCGGGCTGATCAGCTTATTGAAGAATTTGGGCTGCAAAAAGTAGTAGACAACAAAGGCTACAGCCTTTCGGGCGGTGAACGTCGCCGGTGCGAAATTGCCCGCGCACTGGTTACCGATCCCAAGTTTATGCTGCTTGATGAACCTTTTGCCGGCGTAGACCCTATTGCCGTAGAAGACATTCAGGAAATTGTTTCCCAGCTTACCGAACGCAACATCGGTATTTTTATCACCGACCATAATGTGCACGAAACGCTGGCTATCACCAACCGCGCGTACCTCATGTTTGAAGGAAAAATCCTGAAAGAGGGCTCGGCCGATAAGCTGGCTGAGGATGAAGAAGCACGCCGCCTGTATCTGGGCAGCCAGTTTCGATTAGATCGGTATAATCCTTAACATTACGTGCCGCAGCGAATCGTTTCAACTGGAATTATAATCATACATTTATGGAAGAAATTACCGTACAAGAATTCAAAAACAAGATTGATGAAGGCGAAGATGTTTTTCTGCTTGATGTTCGCGAGCCTTTTGAAAAATATCAGTCTGATTTAGACTATGAGCATTCTATACTAATTCCACTCGATCAGCTGCAAAAGCGGCTGAGTGAGTTAGAAGCTGACAAAACGGATGAAATTGTTTGTATGTGTCGCAGCGGCGGGCGAAGTGCCAAGGCTTGTGAGTTGCTCGAGAAGGAAGGCTACGAGAACGTAAAGAACCTGAAAGGTGGCATCAATCAGTGGGCTAAAGATATTGATCCCAGCCTGCCCGTTTATTAACCATTCTTATTTATGAACAGAACCATGCTTTCTGTAATCATTTTTTCGTTATTCTGGAGTGTAATGGCCTGCGGCGGTGGCACCGTTTCGGGAGGCGAAGAGCAAGAAGAACGCTTCACCCCTTCCAGCATACTGGTCTTTACCAAAACCGAAGGCTACCGCCATGGTTCTATTCCTGATGGCATTGCGTTGATGGACGAATTCGGAGAAACGGAGGCGAACCTCTCCGTAACATTAACGGAAGACGCCAGTAACTTCAATGCCGGCACCCTCGAGAACTACGGCGCAGTTATGTTCTTAAATACCACCGGCAATGTTCTGAATGAGCAACAGCAGCAGGCCCTCAAAAACTTTATCCAGAATGGCGGCGGTTTTATGGGGGTACATTCTGCCACCGACACAGAATACAACTGGCCATGGTATGGTGAGATGATCGGAGCCTACTTTGACAGCCATCCCGCCGTGCAGCAAGCCGACCTTTTTGTACTCCGTAATGACCATCCCGCAACCGAATTTTTACCCGGCGTATGGACGCGCACCGACGAGTGGTACAACTTCCGCGATATGCAAGATTACATTACCCCACTCATCAGCATTGATGGAACTTCTTATGAAGGAGGCGACGGGGAAAATCACCCGGTAGCCTGGTATCATGAGTTTGAGGGAGGGCGCGTATTTTACACCGCGGGCGGACACACCTCCGAAAGCTACGACGATCCCCAATTTACCCGTCACCTTCTTGGGGGCATTAAATACGTGTTGCGGATGGGTGAGTAACGCTACCCTAGTTTACCCCGCAAATTCATTTAGGAGGTACCAGCCTAAAATGTGTAATATAGATCGAGCCTAAGCCTTATCTTTATAAAATCATCGTAAGACTCAAGTAAATAGAACGGTCTTTGGAATGGTAGGAATTACCGAAATACTAATACTTCTAATTTTACTTCTTATTGCAGGAGCTTTTATTTATCTAATTTTTAAGAAATAAGCCTTGCCAATTTTTATATGCATAATGCATATACCGTAGCGCCAATCGCGTCGAGACTTTTCGACTAATCAAAT
>NNSL01000161.1 GCA_003123965.1 Balneolaceae bacterium SMO_bin1 | reverse complement strand
CATTTGAGCCTGCCGTTGGTACCGGCGGCTGTCGTGCTCCTGAAACAGGATATCGGCGCCGAGTTGCGTGGCAAGCCCTTCGGGATTTGAATCATATGTATCGAGCTCGCTGGCCAGCGTATAATCAACCCGAAACTCCATGAACTGGAACAGCCGCTTCTGTATAAAGAGGATGAATGGTTGCAAGTATTCAAACTCCGAGGCCGCTTGCCAATCGGCTTTGATTTCCGGCTCGTAAAAATCGTAGTAGATGCTGTTGCGGTAGTTGTACTCAATGGTACGCAGCAGCGGGGTGATCCAGTCTTCGCTGTGATCGATGCGCACGCGGTTGATGGTTTTTTTGCGATCTTCGGTTCTTACGGGAATGTTGATCCACTGTGTTCCTTCCGGCGTGCGAATTTTCGACCGGTGCACCCGGCTTTTGCGCGACCATTCTTCTACATCCTGTAAAATGATGAGATCGGCCTGCAGCATGGCGGCTACATCATACAAATTGGGAGCAAATTGCGGGAGCAGCAGTGCCAGTTTCATTTAAACAATGAGTAAAAAGTAATAAGTAACGAGTGAAATAAATGTAAGGAATTAGCCTTTGGATAGTCTTACAATTAAACATCTAAATAAAATAAAGAGTGATGAGATTTGACAATTGGATTGAGACGGTACCAAAAGCAATAGCCGAAGACTCCGTTTGGAATTTGAAAGCGTATCGTGCTGCTCTTTACATTTCCGATCTTTGCTGGAATGATACAAAACAAATTATGGATCAACGCTTCTTTTCTTTGGCGGATCAGTTATATCGTTCAACCGGTTCAGTAGGAGCGAATATAACGGAAGGATATTCCAGGTATTCGGATAAAGAAAAAGCTCGTTTTTATGAAATAGCTTTAGGGTCTGCCCGTGAAAGTAAAGACTGGTATTTTAAAGCGCGACACGTTTTGGGTGAAAAGAGATCGTTACATAGAATTAAGCTTCTTACTTCAATCAGTAAGCTTTTGCTAACGATGATAAATGATAAAAGGAATACTGATAGATTATCAGAACCTGAGATTCAGTACGAATCGAGGATACTCGAAAACCTCTTAAATAATCCAGAATAAGTTTGAAATGACTTGTTACTCTTTACTCATCACCCTTCTAACCATACCCAGCGGTTGTTGAACTTGGCCAGCTGCCGATTTTGAAATTGGCCGTACCGACTGAGTGAAAGTGTGGAGTCTGCTCGCACTAAGGGGCGGGCAGCGGTAAATGCACTGTAAACAGAGTCACCCTGGCTGATGCTCAATTCCCCAAGCGGATTCTGGGCCGGTTCAAGCAGTGATTGATAGATAAAGCCTTCGGTGCCGTCGGGCAGCTTCACTTGGTACCATTCGCCGACACCGCCGGTAATTTGCACCGGGTTGTGGCGGCTTAGTGAACGCAGCGGCGGCTGTTGCGTGCCGGGCAGCGGACGTATATTGGCTTCGGGGGCAGATACGCGCGCCCATTTTTGGATTCGCGTAAAATCAGTGGTGATGGTTTCTACATCATCATTGGCGAAATCGATAAATGGCAGTGGGTTGATGGCTCCGCGATTATAGATTCCAAAATGCAAGGTGCGGCGGCGTGGTGCGCGCATTGCCGCTGTTGCCTACAAAGCCGAGCGTATCGCCGGTTTGTACCTGCTGGCCCTCACTTGTATTAATCGAATCGAGATGGGCGTAATACATAGCTTTGCCGTTGGCCCGCAGCCACACCGATTTGCCACCCAGCCCTCCGTTTCCGGTACGGCTAACGCGCCCCTGCGCAGTAGCCAGTACGGGCGTCCCCCGTTCGGCAAAAATGTCCACCCCTTCATGTTGGCGTCGTCCGCCATCACGCGGATCGCCCCAAAAACTGCCAATATCAGCACGAATGGCACCCTGCACCGGAAATGCCATGGATGGATTATCGGTAAGTGTAATGGTGATTGATCCGCTCACCAGCAGTTCAGGCTGGAGGCGCAGGATAACATCACGTGTTTGATCCATAGTATAAGTGAGCATAGTGTCGTCAGAAGTGGCCAAGAGTTCACGCTGTCCATTTTCAACCGTAAAAAGGTCCAAGAAAATTTGGTGGGATGTATCTGCATCGGCCAGGTGTGCCCGAAGCGTTCGCCCTTCCGCTAGCGAAAATTTCCATGCCCATGCGTTGGCTTCATCGGTGTAATAGATGATCTTGGACTGGACGGGCACGTCCAGTGAAAGCGGATTGCTGAGCACTGAATCACCCGCGGCCAGCCACTGCTGCACAAATGGGCTGCTGGTAAACGGGCTATCTTTTATAGCTTTAACATATTTCTGGCGTGCATTTTCCGGATTAAAAACACGTTCAATTTTTTGGCACGAAGCAAAAATGAATATGCAGGCCGCAAATAGTATTAGCCATTGCCGAATGGATACCATCATGATTCAAAAGGTCTGTTTCCAGATTATCAATTGCAAGATATTTGCCAACGATTTTGGGCTTAAAATAATTGCCAGGGCATAATTAGCCATAGTGCGAACAAAGCCTTATTTTTGGCATTCTCAAAATAGTTGTTAATCTAATTTTATTACCCCATGGCTGAATCGCCCCGCGTACGTTTTGCTCCATCGCCTACAGGACTGCTCCACATCGGCGGACTCCGAACGGCGCTCTATAACTATCTTTTTGCCAAAAGTAAGCCCGGCGGCACGTTTATACTTCGTATTGAAGATACGGACCGCAGTCGCTATGTAGAAGAAGCGGAAGACGACATCATTAATGCCCTGGAATGGGCCGGCATCGAAATTGATGAAGGGCCGAATAATCCCGGTGATGTGGGCCCGTATCGCCAGAGCGAGCGCAAGGATATGTATGCCCAATACGCCGAAAAGCTGGTTGAGCAGGGCAATGCCTATTACGCCTTTGATACCACCGAAGAGCTGAACGAGATGCGGGAGCGCCTGCAGAAATCGGGCAATCCGTCGCCGAAATATGATGCGATTACCCGCATGTCGATGCGCAACAGCCTTACGCTGCCCGAAGAGGAAGTGGAGCGTAAAATGGCCGAGGGCGAAGAGTACGTGATTCGCCTGAAAGTACCGCGTCGCGAAACCATCCGGTTTGAGGATGAAATTCGTGGCTACGTTTCGTTTGAAAGCAAAGGACTTGACGACCAGGTGCTGCTCAAATCTGACGGTATGCCCACCTATCACCTGGCCAATGTGGTAGACGATCACCTGATGGATATCACCCATGTTATACGCGGTGAGGAGTGGCTAAGCAGCACGCCCAAGCACATGCTGCTGTATGAGTATCTCGGCTGGGAAGCGCCCAAAATGGCGCACCTGCCGCTGATAATGTCGCCGAATGGCGGGAAGCTTTCCAAGCGGAAGGCGGAGACCGAGGGCATCCCAATCAACGCCAAAGATTATAGCGAAGAAATGTACGAGCCGGAGGCGCTGGTTAATTTCCTTGCGTACCTGGGATGGAGCCCCGGCGACGACAGCGAAATTCACGACTTGAAAGAATTAACCGAACTGTTTACGCTCGACCGCGTGAGCAAGAGCGGGGCGGTGTTCGACTATCAAAAATTGGTGTGGTACAACGAACAGTATATGCGCGAGAAGTCGGCTGAAGAGCTGTACCCGCGCGTACAAAAAGTAGCTGAAGCACACGGATTTGACCCGGAAAAAGAGTACCTGCTCCAAATTATTGACCTGATGAAAGAACGGGTGAGCAAGGTGGAGGATTTTATCACGCAGGGAAGCTTTTTCTTTGAGGAACCCGAGGAGTACGAAGATCGCGCGCTGAAAAAGTGGAAAGACGACAGCGCGGAATTGCTGGAAGCGTACCTGCAGAAAATACAATCGCTTGATGAATCAAAGTTTGAAGCCGACACGCTGAAGGATAAACTCAAGGAAACGATTGATGAGCACGACGTCGGCTTCGGCAAACTAATGATGCCGCTGCGCATTGCCACCACCGGCATGGGCTTTGGGCCCGACCTGTTTCCCTCGCTGGAGCTTATCGGCAAAGAAACCACCGAGCGACGTATAAAAGATGCTATTGAGAAGTTGGGATGAGAATGCAAATAAAGCAGTAGAAAAGCGTTAAAACAAGATGCCATCACTCTTAAGTGATGGCATCTTTACTCTATATAAGAAGTTAGCCATATGACCTAACGGTTATTTCCTTACTGAATACCGTATGC
>NNSL01000220.1 GCA_003123965.1 Balneolaceae bacterium SMO_bin1 | reverse complement strand
AAACACCTGACAATTTTCTCATAAACGAGGTGGTAATGCGACCTTTAAATCCTAAACCGCCGGAAGAACAGTAGATGCGATTTGTTTCTTTAATGCTTGTTTGCTTTGCTCTATTGCTGGGATGCAGCAGCGATAAACCTGACGATTTGTTGGCCGAAGACACCTATATAAACCTCATGGTTGAACTGCAGCTTTTGCGCTCGTATCAGCAGCAGGGGCAACCTGATAGTACTGCTATCGACTCACTGCAGAATGCGATTTTCAAGCAGTATGAAGTGACGGAATCACAGTTTAGAGTCAGTCACGAGTACTATCAGAAAGATTTAAACCAGCAGAGTGAGCGCATTAGTGAAGCGATTGAACGATTGCGCAGAGATCGCATCACCGGAACGGATTCCAGCGCTGGCAATGAGTCTTCCGAAACGGACTCCCTTTGAGAAAGCATATTAGCTGATCCAGCGGTATTTATCCCCTTCGGTATTAATCATATTTTCCCGCATTAAATACGACAGCACATACTCCGTTTTTTTGCTGTCCCAGCCCACCTCGCTCTTTATTTCGCTAAGATTTAATGCCCGGGAATCCAGGGCTTCTTTTAAAGTCAAAATCTCTTCTTTTGATGGCATGTTACTGCCTGAAGCTTCATCACTTAAGCAGTTATCACAATGCCCGCAGGGCGCTACATTTTCCTCACCAAAATAGGTTCGAATATACATCTCGCGGCAGCCGTCCGTATTTATATATCCAATCATATATTCCAGTTTTTGCAGCAGGCTGTTGCGATGTTTTTCAAGTTGTTTTCGACTTAACTGCAGTGCACGCATGCGAGGGTCAACTGGACGAATGAGCGGCAATTCACCCAGCGATTCAAAGCGAAGCAGGTGGTCATGGTTCTGTAGTACTTGCAGCCCCTTTATCAACCCATTTTTGCTTGTATCCAGCTTACGCTTTATATAATCGAGATCAAGGTATTTCATTTCTCCAAAAGCTTCTCCGCCGTACTGCCGGTACAGCACATCCATAAAACTTGCCTTGCGCTGGTTATCCTCTTCTTGGATCTTTGAATGCAAATAATCTGGGTTAACAATAAATTGCACGCCAATTTGCGGTACCACATAATCTGCCATTTCTATAACGCCTAAATGCTTAAGCGTTTTCAAGGATGCTTTAAGCGTACGTTCCTGTATATGCGTGCGCTTTTTTAGCCCTTCTATTGAAACCTCTTTCATCTCTTCCTGGTCTGAGCCAACCGCCAAGTTCAAGCTGTCGCAAACCCCGTCGTACACTTTTTGCAGCTGCTCCATTTCCGGGTAGGAATCTTTAATACGTTTAAACCCCCGATGGGCATCTGCCTCTTTGAACAACAGCAACGGGAAACTTTCGCTGCCATCCCGCCCCGCACGACCCGCTTGCTGGTAATACCCTTCTAATGTGTAAGGCATCTCATAATGAATTACGAATCGGCAATCGGCTTTATCAATGCCCATACCAAACGCAGTGGTTGCAACCACTAAGGGTAACTCACCCTTGATCCAACGTGTTTGAATCTTCTCACGCGCAGCGCCATCTATCCCTGCGTGATATGCAGCTGTTTCAATATTCAAGTTCACCTTAATCAGGTCGGCCAGCCGCTCACAATTTTTGCGGGTACCCCCATAGATAATACCTGAGCCTTTCGGGGCGGCCTGCTTTACGCTGCGCAAAAGATTGCGATCTTTCTTTGGTCCTTTTAAAACCCACCACTTAAGGTTGGGCCGGTCAAACCCTTTAGATATTATAACCGGATCATCAAATTGCAGGTTTTGGATAATATCATTGCGAACCTCTGGCGTTGCGGTGGCTGTGAGTGCTATCCAGGCAGTGTTTTCGAGCGATTCTAGGGCAGGCCGTATATCTCTATAGCTTGGTCTAAAATCATGCCCCCACTCAGAAATACAATGGGCCTCATCAATGGCTACCAGATCGATATTAAGATTGGGTAACTCGGCTTCCCACAGTGTTGTTTTAAGACGTTCGGGTGCACAATACAGTAATTTATACATGCCATTTCGGGCATTAACGAGTCGCTGCTCAACTTCCCACATTGAGAGGGTGCTGTTAATAAACGTGGCCGCAATATCACGTTCTTTAAGCTGCTGTACCTGGTCCTGCATTAAGGCTACCAAGGGTGATATTACCAGTGTCATTCCTTCTAATACCGTAGCCGGCACTTGGTAACAAAGCGACTTTCCACCGCCCGTGGGAAAAAGAACCAGTGTATCATTTTTATCAAAAACCGATTGAATAGCTTCATCCTGTCCCTCGCGAAAGGAATCATACCCCCAATAGTGCGATAAACTATTTCGTGCTTTTTCTAAAAGCTCGTCCGCCATTTTGCTTTTAATCGGTGATGGATAACTCCACTATTATAGTAGCTATATGTGAAAATAAAAAAGGCACGGGATACAATCCCATGCCTTTGTATAGAACTTCTATTAAGGAGGTTAAACTTCTGTGCCCGCCAGTGTAGCTTTCACGTAATTGCGGCGCATTTCAGCAATGGCTGAAATAGATATTCCCTTAGGACATACTGCTTCACATTCCGCAAAGTTCGAGCAATCCCCGAAGCCTTCTTCTTCCATCTGCTCTACCATGCGTACCGTGCGCTCATAGCGCTCAGGCTCACCCTGTGGCAGACGATTTAAGTGGGCCAGTTTAGCTCCTGTAAACAGCGATGCCGATGAATTTGGACAAGCAGCAACACAAGCTCCACAGCCAATACAGGTAGCGTAGTCGAACGAGGTGTCGGCCACTTGTTTATCAACCGGAATGGAGTTAGCGTCGGGAGCGGCACCTGTTTTTACAGAAACATAGCCACCGGCTTCAATGATACGATCAAAAGCGGTGCGATCTACAACCAGATCCTTAATCACAGGAAAAGCTTTAGCCCGAAATGGCTCAACAACAATGGTATCACCATCGCTGTAATTGCGCATATGCAACTGGCACGAACAGGTCATTGCTTTGGGACCGTGTGCTCGTCCATCAATCATCAGGTCGCAGGAGCCGCAAATACCTTCGCGGCAGTCATAGTCGAACTCTATAGGATCTCCGCCTTCATTTATGATTTTTTCGTTGAGCACGTCAAGCATTTCTAGAAAGGACATGTGCTCATTTACAGTATCCAGCGTGTAATCAACCAATTTACCGGGTTGATTAGGTCCTTCTTGCCGCCAGATTTTTAAGTGAATGGTAAATTCTTCAGCCATAATCTATATAGGTTTTGCCACTAATTACTTGTAACTGCGCTGTTTGAGTTCCACAAACTCGAATTCCAGATTCTCTTTGTTAAGCTCTTCCTTAAGCTCACCGTTTACGCCTTGGTACTCCCATGCCGCCACATACGAATATTCTTCATCATTGCGAAGGGCTTCTCCTTCTTCAGTCTGGTGCTCTTCGCGCAGATGGCAGCCCGCAGACTCATCGCGGTGCAGGGCATCTTTTGCCATCAATTCACCAAGTTCGAGGAAGTCAGCAACGCGACCTGCAAACTCAAGGTATTTGTTATAGTTGGTTGATTCACCGGGTACGCGAACATTGTTCCAAAACTCATCGCGCAGGTCTTGAATTTCTTTAATGGCTTGCTTTAAGCCTTCTTCACTGCGGGCTATGCCCACTTTGTCCCACATTATCTGCCCAAGCTCTCGATGGAATTCCACAACACTTTTGTCGCCTTGTACGCCCAAAAGTTTATCGATGTGGCCTTGTGCATTTTCTGCAGCTTCATCAAACGCCTCATGCTTAATGTCAACGTTATCATTAATCTCTGCATCAGCAATGTAATTACCAATGGTATAAGGTATGATGAAGTAGCCGTCGGAGAGACCCTGCATAAGTGCGCTGGCCCCCAAACGATTGGCGCCGTGATCAGAGAAGTTCGCTTCACCGGCCACAAACAAGCCCGGAATATTGCTCATGAGGTTGTAGTCTACCCAGAGGCCGCCCATAGTATAGTGCACGGCTGGGAAGATACGCATCGGCTGTTTATAAGGATTGTCGCCTGTAATATTTTCGTACATATCGAAGAGGTTGCCGTACTTTTCCGAAATCTTCTTTTCCCCTTCGCGCTCTATAGCATCACGGAAATCGAGGTACACGGCGCGACCTGTTGGACCAACGCCCATACCTTCGTCGCATACAATTTTTGCGTTACGTGAGG
>NNSL01000349.1 GCA_003123965.1 Balneolaceae bacterium SMO_bin1 | reverse complement strand
CCCAGATTCCATGCAGCGCGAGGAGTCATATATGGAGCATCCGGTCTTCAACCTGTACCACTCGGAGCATGAGATGCTGCGCTATCTCAAAAAGTTGGAAAATAAAGATCTTTCGTTGGTGCATTCCATGATTTCGCTGGGTTCATGCACCATGAAGCTAAATGCAACCGCCGAGATGATTCCGCTTACTTGGCCCGAATTTGGTCAGCTGCATCCCTTCGCGCCTCAAGATCAAGCAGAAGGATATCATGAATTATTTGATGCACTGGAGCATCAGCTTGAAGAAATTACCGGTTTCGAAGCGGTCTCGCTGCAGCCCAACTCCGGCGCGCAGGGAGAATATGCCGGCCTGATGACCATCCGTGCCTATCATGATAATAATGGTGAAGCGAATCGTAATGTATGCATCGTGCCCGATTCTGCGCACGGAACCAACCCCGCCAGTGCGGTGATGGCCGGCATGGACGTGGTGGTAACCAAATGCGACGATAATGGCAATATTGATCTGGACGATCTGCGGCAAAAGGTGGAAGCCAACCGTGATAAGCTGGCTGCGCTGATGATAACCTATCCCTCAACACACGGTGTTTTTGAGGAAGACATCAAAGAAATTTGTGATGTAATTCATCAAAATGGCGGCTTGGTTTACATGGATGGCGCCAATATGAATGCGCAGGTAGGCTTAACCAGTCCCGCCGAAATTGGGGCGGATGTTTGTCACCTCAACCTGCACAAAACATTCTGTATTCCCCACGGTGGTGGTGGGCCCGGTGTAGGCCCCATTGGCGTGAACAAAAAACTGAAGCCCTTTTTGCCGGGCAACGCCATTATGGAGACCGGCGGTGATCATGCCATTCATGGTATTTCAGCCGCGCCTTGGGGCAGCGCCAGTATTCTCACCATTTCGTACGCATACATTAAATTGATGGGCGCTGAGGGCCTCACGGACGCAACTAGAATGGCCATTCTCAATGCCAACTATCTAAAAGAACGACTTAAAGATCATTACCCAATTTTATATACCGGCAAAAACGGACGAACAGCGCACGAATTTATCGTCGATATTCGTCCCTTTAAACAGTCGGTGGGCATTGATTCCATTGATGTGGCCAAGCGACTGATGGACTACGGATTCCACGCGCCAACTATGTCGTTTCCCGTTCCGGGCACACTTATGATTGAACCGACCGAGAGCGAATCAAAAGAAGAGCTCGACCGTTTTTGCGAAGCGATGATTTCGATTCGGGACGAGATTCGTGAGATTGAAGAAGAGAAAGCTGATGCCGAGGACAACGTGCTGAAACACGCGCCTCACACGCAGCGGGTAGCTATCTCTGAGAATTGGGATCGCCCATACAGCCGCGAAAAGGCAATCTTCCCGCTCGATTATCTGCGCTACAACAAGTTCTGGCCGGCGGTTAGTCGGGTTGATGACGCCTATGGCGACCGCAACCTGATGTGCAGCTGCGTACCTATTGAAGCTTACAGCGAAGGGCAGGAGCCGGCTGCAGTTGAATAGATTAAACTATTGATTCAACCTCCCGGATATCAATTATTCGGGAGGTTTTTTATTTCCGGGATATACTGCTCTCAATCTCCATATCACCCAACAGCGTGCGGTGAACCGGGCATTTTTGAGATATTTCCAGCAGTTTCTGAAGCTGCTCGTCCGATAAATCGCCTTCAATAATCAATTCTTTTTGGATAACGTCAATCTTGCTTTTTTTCTCTTCACAGTTGACACAGTCTTCATCGTGGCGCCGGCTGTGCTGCAGCTCCAGAAATATATCATCCAGGGGCCATTCTTTTCGCCGTGCGTACATTTTTACGGTCATTACGGTGCAGGAGCCGAGCGACATTAATAAATAATCATATGGGTCGGGTCCCTGGTCTTTGCCGCCGGATACTGATTCCGGTTCGTCGGCAAGCAGTTCATGGCGGCCGGCATTCATGGTGGTTTCAAAAACTTGGTTCTCAGGCAGGTGGATGTGCACAATTTTTGGTTTAGATGATTCGGCCATAGGGGTAATCGGTTTTGGATTTAGGGAATAGCGAATCATACCAAAAAATATCCAGATCAAGTAAGAAAAGTTCGGGTTTATAAATGCTGATCAATATTCCATCAACCCGCTGCGTAACTTTGGCTTAACAAAAAGTTGATATATCGCTAACCGTAACGCTATTCTGTGGTAATCTCCATCGGTTTATTTAAGCAAAAAGCGGTGGTGTTTATGGCTAAGCGTTCTGTTGACGTTATTGTGCTTTCTGATTTGCACTTGGGTACGGTGGGGTGCCATGCCGTTGAGCTGGCGCAATACCTGAATTCTGTTGAACCGCGGGTGTTGATTTTGAATGGCGATATTTTCGATATCTGGAATTTTAAGAAATATTTCTGGCCCGCCTCACACATGAACGTGGTGAAATGCTTTTTGAGTATGCTCTCTAACGGCACCGATATTTATTACCTGACCGGCAACCACGACGAGGTGCTGCGTAAAATATCGCGCCTGCAAATCGGCCCGCTCTTTGTGAAAGACAAGCTTGTGCTTGAATTGAACGGGGAAAAATGCTGGTTCTTCCATGGCGATATTTTTGACATCACCATGAAACATACCAAGTGGATTGCCAAAATTGGCGGACACGGCTACGATTTGCTGATTCTGTTAAACCGAGCGGTGAACTGGATGCTTGAAAAAATGGGCCGACCTAAAATTTCACTTTCCAAACGCATTAAAAACAGCGTAAAAAAAGCGGTTCGCTTCATTGATGATTTTGAAGTGGCGGCTATGGATCTGGCGATCCAGAACGGTTATGATTATGTGATTTGCGGGCATATTCATCAGCCTAAAATTCGGGGCTACCAGAACGAGCAGGGAAGCTGCATTTACATGAACTCCGGCGACTGGATCGAGAATTTAACGGCCCTTGAGTATGAAGGTAACGAGTGGAGCATGTATCGATATAACGAAGACGATTTTATTGACAAGCAAACGCCGGTGCGGATCCCGCTTCGAAAAATAACTCCAAACGAGGCCATGATAGGATGAGACTGCTATACGGCATACAGGGCACCGGGCACGGGCACATCAGCCGGGCCAAAGAACTGCTGCCGGAGTGGGGCAAGCACGCCGATGTAGATGTGCTGATTAGCGGGTATGCCTGCCAGCTGGAGCTTGATGGTGAAATTGCCTACCGTAAGCGGGGCATTAGCTTAAAATATGATCGCAACGGCGGCGTAGCCATGCTCGAAACGCTGCGCCAGTTCAAGCCGATCCGTTTTCTCACAGATATTCAATCTATACCACTGCAGAAGTACGACCTGGTGGTAAGTGATTATGAGCCGGTAAGCTCATGGGCGGCGCAGGCGGCAGGGGTGCCCAGCATATCACTGAGTCACCAGGCGGCATTTCTTTCTCCCAACACACCGAGGCCTGCCCAAAAGTCAATCATAGCTGAGCAACTTTTGCAGCACTTTGCACCTACCGACGAAGCCGTGGGCTTCCACTTTAAGCGCTATGATTCGTTTATCGAGCCGCCGCTTATTCGCGAAGAAGTTCAGGAGTTAAAACCAATCCAAGCCGGGCATATCACCGTTTATCTTCCGGCTTACAGTTCAACAACCTTGGCACGCCTGCTGCATAAATTTACCCAATTCCACTGGCATGTATTTTCCCCTGATTGCCGCCGCGAGCAGCAGCTTGAGAACGTGTGGCTGCGTCCGCTTAGCCATGGGAACTTTCTTAAAAGTCTGCAAGCGTGTGCCGGGGTAATGACCAGTGCCGGGTTTGAGATGTGCTCAGAGGCGATGTATCTCGGCAAAAAGCTGATCGCTATTCCCATTCGAAATCAGTACGAGCAGCTCTGCAATGCCGCCGCACTCCAAGAAATGGGCATTACAATATTGCCCTCGCTGGAACATCAAGAGGTAGCCCTTGAACAATGGCTTGAAAGCGACGAAGTCATAAAAATAGATGAAATTGCCGACCCGGCTCAGGTGGTACAGGATATTATTCACCGACTGTAAGAGGAGTGGGGTAATAAACAGCTGGCAAACTAGCTACTAATTATTGATGAAGAGAGCAAAAAAGAAAAGCCGGACACCTTAAACAGTGCCCGGCTTTTTTACTGAAAATGAACGCGATTTATTGCTGTGTATTTACTTCGTGCGTTGTAAATACTGCTTCGGCCACCTGCTGACCATCAGACGTTGAAATTTGCGTATATGGATATGTAACACCGTCCTTGGTGGT
>NNSL01000004.1 GCA_003123965.1 Balneolaceae bacterium SMO_bin1 | reverse complement strand
TTCGGCAAATAAATTTCACTACAAAATTTATACTTTTTAAAACCATTAGTTTTATTTAATATTTGTTGAATTTCAAATCGGGGCTTAAACAACTACAACAAACGGGGTACCATGTTCTCTCTTCGACGAATAACTATATTTTCATCATTATTTGCTCTTCTCCTTATAATAGGCGCTTGCAGTGATGCCTTCCGAGCCGATGACACTGAAGACACTATCATTGTATCGGGTCAGGTAACGAATCAAGCTAACGGCCAGCCGGTAGCCAGTGCACTAGTTGAAATTACCAGTCCGTCCGAACTGCAGCAAACCGCAACAACCGATGCCGACGGGCAGTATTCGTTCACCATTCAGTCTGAAGAGACCGTAAACCTTACAATCGAAGCCTCCAAAACCGATTTTGAGACGGTAACACAAAATTTGACCGCTACTCCCGGCTCCGATTTCACTGATGTTAACCTTTCACTTACGGCCATCTTCAGATAACGACGGAGGCGGTGGCGTAGGCGGTGAAGCAGAAGAACCAGCCGCTATTATACTTACCAGCACTCCCGTTCAGTCTATAAATATTAAAGAAACCGGTGATGTAGTAAGTGCCCCCTTTACATTCCAGGTACAGGATTCCGCTGGCCGTGCACTGGATGCTTCTCAAAGCGTTGAAGTACAGTTTTCCCTTATCAACAGCCCGGGTGGTGCCGAGGATGTTGTGCCCAAAGTAGCTACCACCAACGATCAGGGACAAGTGACCACTACCCTATTCAGCGGTAACAGAGCCGGAGCCGTAAAGCTGCAGGCTCTTGTACAGCGCGAAGTAGATGGAGCGATCATTAAATCAAGCCCCGTTCTGGTAGCCATTCACGGTGGATTTCCTGATGAAAATCATTTCAGCATCGGCGTAGACAAATTCAACTTTGAAGGATACTCCATCAACAATGTACGCAATACCATTACCGTAATAGCCGGTGATAAATTCAGTAATCCGGTAAAACCCGGTACCGTCGTTTATTTTAATACATCCGGAGGCATTATACAGGGTTCAAGTCCTACGGACCAAGACGGCGTAGCCGAAGTAGAGCTCATTTCCGGTGATCCGCGCCCCAATGATAATGTGCCCAACAGCGGCGGCCGACCCGGTTACGCTACTGTGACCGCCAGCACCGTTGATGAGAGCGATAACACGATCTCTAAAGATGCGATCATCGTATTTTCAACCTCTGCTGCAAATATTACGGCCTCTCCCCTCACTTTTGATCTGGCACCAAACGGCGGGGAAACTTTTAATTATACGGTTGAAGATTTGAACGGTAACCCCATGGCAGCCGGCACGCAAATTGCCATTGAAGCCGGGGACGGTATTGAGATTTCAGGCGACACGGATTTTACGCTCGGTAATAATTTATATCCCGGATCGGGCTCAACCGATTTCAGCTTTTCCATCCGCGATACCGACGAAGAAAGCAATGAACCGGCCGACCTTACCATTCAGATTAGCGTTACTGCTCCTTCTGGCAATACTACTACATTCAGCGGCATTTCGGGAACACGACGATAACGATCGGAATACGTAAAATTGCACGCACATTCTTAAACCTGGGGATGGAAATCCTCAGGTTTTACGCGATATTTTGTATATTGGCTTCTCTTAATTTTACTTATAAATCGTAATGCTGCACAATGGATATCAAATCGGCGGAAGACGCTTTTCAAGACATCACCTATAACGACGATACCTATCAAAAGCTCCTCTCAAAAGCTGGGTGATTCAACGCATTCCGATTCTTATCATCTGTGCCTATTTATTGGTCAGCATGAAAAAAGTAAACGCAAATCTGTACAGGAAATAGCGGATCGCACCAGTCGCGAAATACAAACGGTAGACGCCAATGAGGTGATTTCCAAGATTGAGTCGGAAACCTACCAAAACCTTGATGCACTATTCGAGGAGTACGCTGCTGAAAATACGCTGCTGTACTTGAAAAATGGCAGCCGCCTTTGCGGTTCATATACCGGCTATACGCAATCAAATGTAAAATACGCCACACCACAAGAGCGCTATTTTTTGCGGAAAGTTCAGGAAATGGGCGGCATGTTTGTAATAGACATCGCCATAGCTGCCGACGCTGATGAAACCATTCGTCGGGCGGCGCAGTCCATTATTCATTTTCCGCGGCCTCAATCCGGGCTCAAGAAATTGATGTGGAAGTTGAAACAGATGGTGACCGTGCACGGGCACGAAATCAGAACAGAACGACCGGAACACTATCGCAATACTACCGACAATTTCTAGGCTGTTTCAAGGTACATTGCTCGGACTAACTCATTCTCATCATTTTAAATCAAACCCTTTCTACTATGGCTATTGAAGTAAAAATTGATCGCAGCGGGCGACGTGGAAAAACGGTAACCATGATCAGCAATATCCAGCATAATCCGCAGGTTATTGAAGATCTGGAAAAGAAGCTCAAGCAGCAGTGCGGGGCCGGCGGCACCAGCTACGCCAAGACGATAGAAATACAGGGAGAGCACGTCGAGAAGGTGAAATCATTTCTGAAAAAAGAAGGCTATGATGTGAAATAAGGCCTGTCTTTTCTTGAGATGTTGGTCCGTTAGGGCTCAACCAAAAATAATAGATTAAGAAATGAGACGCCTAAAAAAGATGAAGGCATAATCCTTTATAAAACAAAAGGCCACCACTTGAAGTGATGGCCTTTGGAAAGATCAAGAACCAATAAAGCTATTACCTACAGGGACACTTTGCTTTCACGTCGCGGATCTAAATCATACAGCGAAGAAACGGTAGCCTGTACGGTTTTATACCATTCGTTGCCGTATTTATCGTTAATCTCGTAGAAATCGTTGAAGTCGGGTTTGCGTACCTTCATCTTCCACTCCTGGTTCTTGGCTTTATACACCGGATCAACGTGCAGCAGCTGATGAAACAGCACCATTTCCTTGGTTTTGTTGTCCAGCATATCCCACATTTCACCGGAAATTTCAATCAGATAATCGTTGCCGGAGTAATATTTTACTTCCCGGGAGGCCTTTTTGCATTTAGCCGCCCGATACTTTGAAAGGTTCGGATAGACCAGGAAAAAACCTATTTCGGCGGGACCAAATTCCAGCTTTTCACGCTCAATAATAGTTTGCGCAATTTTTTCAATTTCGGGTGATTCCATCAGCTGCTTGTCGCTGTGGCTAACCGTATCACCGGGACGCAGTGCTTCTTGTTTGCTCATTAAATACTCGGATTTTTAATTAGATATTATTTCAAAAGGCCATAAAGGTAGGGTAATGGCGCACCATTTTCAGCCTTTTTCTCAACAAATTTTGGTCACAAAAGCACGGGTTATGAACTGCTGCCATTCAGCTGGCAATCGGGACAGTAGTAAATTTTCCGACCGCCGGTCTTCTCCTCCTCTATCTGCGTACCGCATTTGTGGCAATAGTTGCCGCTGCGGCCATAAACAAAGTGGCGGTAATTTTTTCGGCTTGAATTCTCACGCTTCAGCGCCTCTACTATTTCCGGATCGTTGGTGATTCCTCCGGTTTCATACGATCTGCGAGACAGTTTTCGAGAGGCCCCTGCCAGCTTTTCTTTTTCCTCATCACTGCAGGCTTTGAGCTTTATTCGTGGATTTACGTTGGCATAAAATAATATTTCGCTGCGCAGGTAATTGCCCACTCCGCTTAAAAAGCTCTGATCAAGCAAGCGTGGCCAGCTTGCGATTTTGAAATACATCGGCCGTATATTGCTCAAGAATGTCCTGCTCGGTTGTGTCGGGATGAACAACATCGGGGCCCAATTTTTCAAGATATGGATGATCTTGTAATGCGTCGGCCTGTAATATTTCAATTTCTGATGCTGAATATAGCAACGCTGATTTTTCATTATTATGCAGCGCAACACGCAGGCTGCGCCCGGTATTGGGCTCGTTCCCTACATTACGGGTAAACCATTTGCCGTACAGCTGATTGTGCGTGTACAGACATAAATCATTTTCAAAAAAAGTGATAAGTGCCTTGGCTCGCGGTTCTACTTTTTCAACTTTCAGCCCTTTTAATTTATCTTCATAGGGCTTTAATTCTTCGTGGTAGAAGAAGCAATCGGTTAATGTTTTATCGACAAGAGCCTGCTGCAATTTATCGGCGGTTCGCCAAATTTCGGGACCTTCGGGCATAATATTTCTTTGATTAAATTTCAGCTTATACTACAAGCGAACGTATCAATTCGTTCATTCATCATTTCGGTACATTAAACCGATATTGACAGGAAA
>NNSL01000398.1 GCA_003123965.1 Balneolaceae bacterium SMO_bin1 | reverse complement strand
ATAAGCAGATGATTCGTAGTCAGGTACTCTATCCAGTTGAGCTACGGGTGCATGCTGTAATTGCAGAAGGCAAAGATAAGTACCTTTAGAAAGCTTGGCAACTCTAATCAGGAGTTTTTATCTCTTGCTGACACTCTGAGATCTCAAATTTTTTTTAAACTTTTCTTCTTTCTAACCGTAAGTATTTTAATATTAGGGGGCCTAACAGCTCAATATATCATAAAACAAATAATCTAACTTTGGTATCATGGCAAAACTACGAACCTTATGTGCACTTTTGCTCTGCGCGGCGTTTGTGATTCAGGGATGCGCCACATCTCAGAATGCGACAACGAGCGAGCAAACGGCACCCGAAGAATCTTCTGAAAACGAATACGAAAAGCTTATCAAAGACGCGGAAGCGTACGAGGGGTATTTCAATTTATACCAAAAAGATGATAAGCTTTATATGGCGGTGGATAAAGATCGCCTGAATGATAAATTTCTGATGAATTTTGAACTGGCACGGGGTATTGGTTCATCCGGACTCTATGGCGGCACTATGCTCAATATTTTTGAGGGCCTGCTCGTGTCGTTTGAAATGCACGAAAACAAACTGTTTCTGGTGCAGCACCCGCACCGTTATAAGGCTGAGGAAGGTACACCCCAAGCAAAGGCTGTTGAGCTCAGCTTTGGAGAATCAATCGTTGAAACGGCTAGCATTGAGGCGTTCAACGCCGACAGTACAAAAATGCTGGTGAATGTGTATGAATGGTTTGTTGGCGATCTTTCAGGAATATCTGATCGTGTAGCTTCAGCTGTTTCAAGCCGACCCGGCCAGCCCGGCCGCGTAAGCTTCGATCAAAGCCGGTCGCATCTCGAAAAAATTCAGTCGTTCCCGGAAAATGTGAATGTGCAGGCACGGTTAACGTTCAGAAATGGTGAACAAGGCGGCCCTCGCACGCTCGCTGATTCGCGGTACATACCGGTGTCTTTGTTCTACACCATGGTAAAACTACCCGAAGAACCAATGAAACCCCGCATGGCTGATGACCGCACAGGGTACTTCATGACGGTTCATAAAGACTTTACCGAGGCTGACGAAACGTTTTTCAAACGCTATGTTAATCGCTGGCGGCTTGAATGTGACGGGGCGCCGGACAGCGATGGCCTTTGCACACCCAAAAAGCCCATTGTTTACTACATTGATCACACCGTACCCACCGAATTCAGGGAGGCCATGATGGAAGGTATTGAAGCGTGGTCTGATGCGTTTGTAGATGCCGGTTTCCGCAATGCAGTGCAGGCTAAAATGCTGCCCGACAGTGTGATGGCTGAAGATATCCGATATGCAACCCTGCGTTGGAATACATCCGACCAACCCGGCTATGGTGCTATTGGTCCATCTGTTGTTGACCCACGCACCGGGGAAATTTTGGATGCTGACATTCTATTTGAAGCTAACATGATTTTGGGCGACAAAGATGCCTACCGCGAACTTGTGGAACCACGCACTGCAATTGACGAGATTTTCAATGTAAGTGAAGAAGAGCTGGCGCTGATGAGCCAGGGCGTTAAAACGCAATCATTCTATAACGAGATGAGCAGCCAGTTTGATCTGGTGCAAAGTATGCTGGCGGCTAAAGGAGTTATCAAGCCCGGAGCACCGGTGCCCAAAGAATTTTTGGACCAAGCCGTACGCTGGGTAACCATGCACGAAGTCGGCCACACGCTGGGCCTTCGCCACAATTTCCGATCGTCCATTGACACCCCGCTGGACAAACTGTACGATGAGCAATGGGCCGAGGAAAACGGCGTATTTAACTCAGCTATGGAGTATCCCACAGTAAACGTGAGCCCTGAAGGCGAAGCACAAGACGGCTACTACTATAATCCCGGTGTAGGTTCATACGACCGTTGGGTTATTTCTTACGGCTACATTACCGATGATGCTAAAGCCGAAGAAATTGCGCGGCAGTCGGCCATGCCGGGGCATGCTTATGGCACGGATGAAGATGCGCGGGGTGCCGGAGCAGTAGACCCGCACATAAATGTGTACGACCTGGGCGCCGATCCGCTGGCTTGGGGTAAGGGTAGAGCGGAATTGCTGCGCGGAATGATTCCCCGTGTGCCCGAAATTACGCTCGAAGACGGTACGCCATACTACGAAGCTACGGATCTCTTCAATACGTATCTGTTTCAATACGCGCGCGCACTTGCACCGGCCGTAAAATATATCGGCGGGCAGCACCAGTATCGCGACCACGTGGGTGATCCGCAGGGACGCATGCCGTTTGTGCCGGTTAGCAAGGAAAGCAGCAAGAAGCGCTGACTATGATTATAGAAAATGCGTTCAACCCTGATGCCGTTGAGCTGCCACAAGAGGTATACCAGAAAATGGGTGCCGATCGCTGGAATCACTGGGGCAACAGCACTACCTATAGCGGACGTATAGATTACCCGCTGCACCAAACGTTGGTGGGTATTCAAAGCTCACTGATTCAGCAGCTGCTTAATCCAGTTCGTCTGCAGCGTATTCGTGATACTGAAGTGAAATTCGGTGCAGAAAATACGTTGACCATTCCCGAATTGATGAGCCAAATAAACGAGTCGGTATGGAATGAAGTGTGGACCTCACCGGGTGCAAATATTGAAAGTAATCGGCGTGATTTACAGCGCGCGCACCTGCAGCAAATGATTGCACTGGTCACCGATACTCCAGATTCAGCTCCTGCTGATGCACGTTCGGTTGCACGAGCAGAGCTCAACAAGCTGGGCGAAAAACTGGCTTCTCGAATGCAGTCACCATCTTACGATTTTGATGCCTATACCAAGGCTCATTTAGAAGAATCACGGGTGATGATTGAAAAAGCGCTGGACGCCAGCATAATGCAGGAAAATTAATTCACTTTTCTTGATGCCTGGCACAATTAGGTGCCGGGCATCTTTATATATTATTGTTTCCCTTTCTTTATGTCGATGACCCGCAGCGGTATCTCAGCCCGTTGTGTAATATAAATGTGTCCTTTCTTGTCCATCCAAACCGGTATTTGCTCGAATTGCTGCGATGCTAGGGCTCCCTTTACAATAGTGTGATTCTCGAGGCTAAGATTCTCAGGATTAAAATATTCAACTACCAAATCCCAGTTGTCATTTTCGTTCAGGCGGAGTGAAAGGTGCGCAATGCGCCCGTCTTGCAGCTTGTAGAGCCCGCGCGACATAGAGGTAAATTCGGTTGAAAAATAACCGCCATCGGGGTGAAATCCGGATAAGTGGCTGCGCTCATTATTCCCGTCCTGCGATCGTTGAAAAGTAAGCGGCTTTTCGATTGACGTGTGCCCCTTTACATTGGCGCTTTGTTCCCATTCATCAGGTTCGCTTTGGCGCTGAAACCTAAGCAACGTGCCCTTGTAGGCGGGTGCGGCATACAAAATGGTTGAGCTATCAATGGGCATTACCGAGCCGGAAAAACTTTGCAGTACTTGTTTTTCAAGGTTGGGTGATTCGGTATCCAGTATCTCATCACCATTGAGAAACTGGGCGGTTCGTGATTCAAAATTATTGGAGTAAATATGCACCATGGCACCGTTTTTTTCATTTCTTCCGGCCGCAATAAATGATCCATCGGGCATGCGCCTGATATGATTTAACTGGTGGCCGCTCTCCCCAAAGGTTGATTCGCCCAGCCGTTCTCCATCAAGATTGTATCGTGTCATCATAGCATTTGAACCATCGTACACGTATAGCGTTTGCCCGCTTGCATGTATGGCTGAAATAGTATCAAATAAACCCGGTCCGCTACCTTTTCCGCCAGCCGACCACCGGTGTGAACCATCATCGGAATACGAATGAAATTTCATAGTTCGGTAATCAACAAGGTAAATGTTGCCGGTTTCATCCGTTGTTACTAATGCAGCCGCCGATATTAATGGGGCTTCGCTATCATTACTTGCGTCATTCTGGAGTGCCATGATTTCCTGCAATGAGCCTGTGTTAGCGGTGGGGCGCTCTTTTTGATTACTACTGCAAGCTGCCAGCGCGATTAGTGATAGCCAAATCATTGGCTTTATTATTGCAAAGCGTATTTGTTGATGCATGGTCCCGTATTTTTATTTAATTGATGGTTGGATGATGAAGAAGGTATGATACGTTTCACGCATCAAATTTGTTATTAAAGTGCCTGGCATTTAGAAATGCTACTTGCAATTTTCCCGCAGGGTTTCCAAAACATGGGCAAAATCAGGCGGGAGGCTAGAACTAAATTCAACAAATTCGCCCGTCCGCGGATGCTCAAAGCCCAGCGTTTTGGCGTGCAGT
>NNSL01000288.1 GCA_003123965.1 Balneolaceae bacterium SMO_bin1 | reverse complement strand
ACTCCACCATGCAGCTTGCTGCCACGGTAGTACTTAAGTGAAGCTTCGGCAGTAACATCAAGCACATAGCTGTGCCGCAGTTGATTGTTGGTTCCCAGAAAGCGATTGCGCTGATGCAGCTGTTCTACCGTTTGCAGCCGTGGCTTGGCTTCGGCCTTTCCGGTCACTTTCAGGCGATCGCCGAACCAGTGATCAACCTGCAGGATACCGCCGGGGTATACCTTGTCTTCAAAACTGTTTGATGCATAATAAATATCCGCTTCGGCTGTCAGCTGTGTTTGATAGTCGAAAAGTCGTTCATAAGCAACACCACCCTGCAGCGTGCTCCATTGCTGCTCATCACTGTTTTGTGGCTGATAGTTACCGGCACGAGCCCCTGCTTTTACGGTAATTGTTTCTCCGGGATTGCCCAGCGCCCACCGGTTGCTGAATGAGCCGTTGTACACCAGCTCATCAATGCTGCCGGGAAAGGCTTCCGTTTCAAAATTGGTGTCGAAGCTGCGGATATTGCCCTGCAGCTTCCACCCAGAAATAGAATTCGCGAAGCGCTCCAGCTCAACCCCGCCGTTAAAGCCCTGGTATTTAATTTTATCACTTTCTTGTAAGGAAGATTGCTCACCAAAATCAGCGGGATAATTAAAATCGTTCTGTAAACCAGCATACATGCGCAGGTCGGTTTTTTCATTCAACCGGGTGCCAAATTCCCCGTTCGCAGTTAAAAAGCGGAAGCTTGAAGGTCGGTCATCAAGGTGGCCGTCAGAAGAAGAGTAATCTAAATCACCGCCGATATACGTTTGTTGGTTGATGGCGTGGACGCCCCAGAATTTTACCTCCGGGCTGGAGTAGCTGCCGACGCCCGCACGCGCAAAGGCGTTAATTTTTTCGGAATACTCGAGGGCGTTGTACGTGGGCGGAGCAGGGCGGGAAAGTTCGCTAACGGGCAAATTAGCTACCACCTGGTCGCCGGACTCCATAAACGGCTGGCGATTGGGATCAATCTGGTAGACTTGCAGATTCGGATCGAAACCCAGAATCGGCTGGCGGTTCAACCCTAAAAAACGCGCCTGGAATTCCCCTCTAATTTCAATGTCCTGCGGGCTAATATCGGGTAACAGCGTACCTTCTTCCTGAGCGTATGCCCTTGGAGTTATAGATAGTGCTAAAAGAAGAATAATAGCAAAACAGGACGTGAACGTGCGAATTTTTCATTTCGATGCTATGTTCAAAAGTTTGGTATTTACATGAAACCTTTAAGCCGGAGATGACCCTCATTAAGATACAGTATACTCACTAAAAGTGATACAGTTTCGAGTCAGTCTGAGTTTTGACGTCTTTTATCGTACTTATAAAATATTATTAAGCTCCTGGCTGCTTCTCCTATACTGGTTCAGCGCCCGTTCGCGCCCGCCGCCATTTATCTATAGCCAGCACGGCAGGCGTAAAAATAACGACCATTAAAGCCGTGGCAGCATGTGTAACTGTGGCATATGCAAGGCCCGTTACTGCCGGCACCGCAAATAAAACGAGCAGGGTTTGCTTAACAAAATAGTGATACGTTCCAAGCCCGCCCGGCGATGGAATAGTTATACCGATAGCGGAAATAACTGTAATGGTAATTGCCTCAAGAATGCCTAAACCGTAAACTTCCTGCATATCGAACATCCAAAACGGAATGTAAGACATCAAGGTGTAGCACGTCCAAATCAAAACCGTATAGCAAATAAAAAGGCCCCAGTGCTTAACTTTGCGCACGGCCAGCAAGCCATCCTTGAATTGATGCAGCACCTCTTTGGCTTTTTCAACCCACCAGTAAATTTTTTCCACGCGAGATGCCAAGTACTGCACCAGCTTGAATCCCAAATATCCGGCCAAAGCAATCATCAGCACGGTAAAAATGGACCACAACGTAGTGATGAGCGGTACGCCCTGGGTGAGCAAATTCATGGTTTCGTTTCCAAAAATATCACGGAGCAAGCCCATGTCTGAAATCAAATATACGGCTACTACTATCATCAGCAGAATCATTGTGGCCAAATCAATAATACGCTCTAACACAATGGTGCCAATAAGTTTGGACGAACTCAGATTTTCGCGTTTAGCCACATATACCGGGCGTGAAACCTCACCGAGCCGTGGACCTACCATGTTAAGCAGATAGCCGGTAAGCACGCCACCGACCAGGGTAACGCGATCAACGTCGTGTTTTTCATGCTCAATGAGCAGGCGCCAGCGTTCGGCGCGTAAAATATTACTAAAAAGAAGGGTGATAGCGAACGGCAAGACCCAGCCGAAGCTGATATTCTTAGCATAATCCCAGAGCTCATCAAGCCGCACGTTGCGAAACGCCAGCCATAGGAACACGCCTCCTAAAGTCAGTGCCAGCGTAATTTTGATCGCTTTTCTAAGCATCCCGATTAATTTCGCATATCAATTATTTCCGAGTTTTCGGGATAGCTGATATCGAACATATTTGCCTTTGGGTCAACAAATGAACCCCCCGAAAATGTAGTAGTAATTTCATTTTCTGCGGTATCAATCACAAAAATTTTCGTCGGGATGCCTTGTTCGTTCAGCGTAATTTCAACCTCGCTGAACATGGCAAAAGGATCATCTGAGTTTAGTTTTATGATATAATTATCGCCCAACTTCTGCTGCGAATCGATTGTATAGGTAGAATCAACACCATTTAATATGCGTGAGGGCGCAAAATCGTCCTCCTCGGGAATATATTCACTGATAATCAGGCGATTACGCTGGCTGTCGTATACGCGCGAAATTTTCCCATCTACGGCCACCAGCTGCGATGGGCTGTCGATTTTATACGACTCCCCGCCAATCCATATTTCACCGGCCTGTTTAGAGGTATCGCCGGTAAACGCATCGCTGTAGGTGTGGGTAAAGTCAGCGTGAAATACGCGCCCATTCTCAAATTTCTGGGTTAGCTCAGCAAATGCTGTTGTATCTGGTGATGCAGACTG
The DNA here is from genome assembly GCA_003123965.1 of Balneolaceae bacterium SMO_bin1. Next base: position 1,346 of record NNSL01000288.1, on the reverse strand, counting down.
GGCCTGCATGGAATGGGCACTGAGCACCAGCACCACCATTAAGAAAACGATATGTAAAACCTTATCCATCATATTCGTCCAATTCTTCGAGCAGTTCTTCCAATTCTTCTTCTGTATCCACCAGCACATCACGAGCCGTGCTGCCTTGATATGGCCCAACAACACCGGCATTATACAGCTGATCGATAATGCGGCCGGCACGATTGTAGCCAATTTTCAACTTCCGCTGCAGCAGCGATACCGATCCCTGTTGATGCAGCACAACCAGTTTGGCCGCCGCCCCGAAATACTCATCAATATCTTCAAGCGGATCGGGGATGTCGGCACTGGCCGGCTCATCTTCTTCAACAGGCAGGTGAAACGGATGTTTGTAGCCGCGCTGCTTGCCGATAAAGGCCGTTATACGCTCAACTTCTTCCGTTGATACAAACGCATTTTGGATACGAGTCATGCCGCCGCCATTTGTGAACAGCATATCACCACGACCCACCAGCTGATCGGCGCCTCCGGTATCCAATATAGTGCGCGAATCCACTTTTGAGGCCACCTGGTATGCCAGTCGTGCGGGGAAGTTCGCTTTAATGGTACCGGTAATCACATTCACTGACGGGCGTTGCGTAGCCACCACCAAGTGAATTCCCACGGCTCGGGCCAGCTGCGCCAGCCGCGCAATAGGTTCTTCAATCTGCTTACCAGCCGTCATCATCAAATCGGCCAGCTCATCAATAATCACCACAATGTACGGCAAATGGCGGTGCTCAAGCTCCTCATCAAGCTCACCGGCATCAAACTTTTTATTATATGCTTTAATATCACGCACCATGGCCATTTTCATCAAGTCGTAACGCTCGTCCATTTCGTTCGTTAGACTTTCTAACGTTTCCATCGCCTTGGTAGTATCCGTGATGATAGGTTCTTCGGCGCCGGGCAAGGTGGCAAGGAAGTGATTTTGGATATTTCTGTAGAGTGAGAGCTCGATCTTTTTCGGATCGATCATCACAAATTTCAGGTCGTCGGGGTTGCATTTATACAGCAGTGAGGTAATGATTGTATTGATACCCACCGTTTTACCTGAGCCCGTGGCACCCGCAATGAGCAAGTGGGGCATTTTAGCCAAATCAACCAAAAACACCTCGTTTTCAATGGTTTTGCCAAAGGCGATGGGCAGGTGCGCATCGGTTTCTACAAACTTTTTGGTATTAATGACCGACTTAATATACACTGTTTCGCGCGACTGGTTCGGCACTTCAATTCCTACCGCCGAGCGACCCGGAATTGGCGCAATAATGCGCAGGCCGTGTGCTGCCGTAGCCATTTTAAGGTCATTGGCATAACTTTCAATCTTA
>NNSL01000365.1 GCA_003123965.1 Balneolaceae bacterium SMO_bin1 | reverse complement strand
CGTTCAGGCTCTTCATTTGGAGGTTCTCCGGTTACCCGGGGTTCGGAAGAAGAGCAGGCTGCTGCGAGCAACAGGGCGGCGATCACCATTATAGATAGCGTGGAACATTTCATGACAGGCGACACAAATTAAAAAGTTTGATTCGCCTGTTGCTTACCTCAATCACCACGCAATTGTTCCCAGCGGTAATATTTTCTATGCTACCTTCTTGGGCATGTAATCACCGGTGGGGATGCGCTGGGCATTTTGCTGTAATCCCATAAAAATAATGGCCGTGGCCATAGTTGTAAGCGGGTAGGTTAGGATTATACCAATACCCAGCAGTAATGAGCCCACAAAATTGAGCACCACCAAGCAGATGCCAAACAGAAATAGTTCTAATACCCATTCTTCAGTTGCTTTCCAGCTTTTTTGCAGGGCGATGAACGAGGGGTCACCATGCTCGATAATGTAATAGGGGTAGAAGAGTAAGCGAATGGCAATGTAAATGCCCGGCACCACCAGCAGCGCAAGGCCGATGCCCACGGCAATGAAATAGACAAAGTAGCCCACACAGTAGTTGAGAAAAATGCCCCCGTTATTGACAAGGTCTGATACCTGCACGGGCCGGTCATCAACCAGATACAGCATTATTTTGGTAAAACCCAGTGCGAGGAAAAGTTGAACGAGCAGGGCAATAATGGAGATGATCTGGCTTTCGGTTGTGGGCTCGGCGGGTTGATACAGGAAGAGGTACACCTGCGGCACCATGCCCAGGATAAAGTAGGTGGTCATCACCCCAAAAACGAACGAGCCGTATTCTTTGTAAAGTTCGACGCTGCGCCGGAAGAGCGCGGGAATATCGATATTGGTTTTAGCCATGACTGAATGAAGCTGCAGATATTTCGGTTAACAGGACTGCAATAATAAACCGATTTTTTACCGGAGCCAAACCCTTAAAAAGTCGCTTCTTTTGTGTATCTTTAGGGTTTGCCAAGAATTTTAAATTAAGACTGTATAGTGCGAGAACAGATCGTAATACGCGGAGCACGCGAACACAATCTCAAGAATATCGACATCGACATTCCCCGAGAACAGATGGTAGTAGTGACCGGTATCTCCGGTTCGGGAAAATCATCACTGGCGTTTGATACCATTTACGCTGAAGGCCAGCGGCGATTTTTGGAATCACTCTCAGCCTATGCCCGCCAGTTTCTGGGCATGATGGAGCGCCCGGACGTTGATTTTATCGATGGCCTTTCGCCGGTGATTTCCATCGACCAGAAAACCACCAACCGCAACCCGCGCTCTACGGTGGGTACCGTGACCGAAATTTATGATTTCCTGCGCCTGCTCTATGCGCGTATCGGCGTGCCGTACTCGTGGAAATCGGGCAACAAAATGGAAAAACAGACCGCCGACCAGCTGGTGCGCACCATCATGAATATGCCGGAGGGCACCAAGGCGTATTGCCTGGCCCCGGTGGTACGCGGACGTAAAGGCCACTATCGCGAACTGTTTGAGCAGACCATGAAGCAGGGCTTTGTGCAGGTGCGCGTGGACGGTGAGTTCATGGACCTTGAAGAAGATATGAAAGTGGAGCGGTACGAAACGCACGATATTGAAGTGGTTGTCGATCGGTTTGTGATCAAGGATAAAAGCGAAAAGCGCATTGCCGAAAGCGTGCGCCTGGCCCTTGAAATGGCGGAAGGTAACGTGATTATTGCTGTACCACAGGGCGGCGAAGAGTTCGAAGATCACCTGTATTCTCAAAATCTGTTTGATCCCGAAAGCGGTCTTGCGTATGAGGATCCCGCCCCGAATATGTTCTCCTTTAATTCACCCTACGGGGCGTGCCCCAATTGCGACGGCCTCGGCTATACCTATGGCGTGGATCCCGATCTGCTGATGCCCAACCGCGAGCAGACTATTGAAGAAGGCGCCATCCGCTTTTTGGGTGAACCGCGCGATATTTTTTGCTTTTAAGCAGCTGAAGGCGGTACTGGATACGTTTGGTATCGATTTTGAAACGCCCATTAAGGATTTCTCTGAAGAAGCAATGGACGTGCTCATGAACGGGAGCGGTGATAAAAAGTACGACGTGAGCTACGATTTCCGCAACGATAACGTCACGTATAAGCACTCGTTCCAAGGGCTGCGCGAGACGATTCAGCAGCAGCACAAAGAAAGCAAGTCGAAGAAAAAGCGCGACAAGGCCGAGGCGTTCATGAGTAAGATTGATTGCCCGCGGTGTGAGGGCGGCCGGCTCAAAAAAGAATCGCTTTCATACAAAATTGACGGCCATAATATTCACGATTTAGTGGAGCTTGATATCCGGCAGCTCCGCGATACCATTAACAATTTATCGCTGAATGAACGCCAGCAGAAGATAGGCAGCCAAATACTAAAAGAGGTGCGCGACCGCGTAGATTTTCTGCTGAATGTGGGCCTCGATTATCTAACGCTGAACCGCGAAGCCCAAACCCTAAGCGGGGGTGAAGCCCAGCGCATACGCCTGGCTACCCAGATCGGTACGCAACTGGTAGGTGTGCTCTACATTTTGGATGAGCCCAGCATTGGTCTGCATCAGCGTGATAACATTAAGCTTATTCGATCACTTGAAACGTTGCGTGATCTGGGCAACAGCGTAATTGTGGTGGAACACGATCGCGAAACCATTGAGCACGCCGATTATGTGATTGATGTTGGCCCCGGCGCTGGCGAACACGGCGGACACATCGTGACGCAGGGTAAACCTGATGAGCTCGATCCCGAATCGATGACGGCCAAGTTTTTAAATGATGAAGAAGTCATTGAATATCCCGATGAACGGCGCGATGGCAATGGCAAAACGCTGCACATAAGCGGTGCGCGGGGCCATAACCTGAAAAAGCTGGATGTGGATATCCCGCTCGGCAAATTTATCTGCGTGACCGGCGTAAGCGGCAGCGGCAAAAGCTCGCTCATCAACCAGACGCTGGCGCCCATTCTCTCGCAGGAGTTTTACAATTCCAAAGATGTGCCGCTCCCGTTCGACAGCGTTAATGGCATTGACAACCTGGATAAAATAATTTCCGTGGATCAAAGTCCAATTGGACGAACGCCGCGCTCCAATCCCGGAACCTACACCAAGGTTTTTGATCACATTCGCAAGCTCTTTGCCGAACTTCCCGAATCAAAAATTCGCGGATACGATCAAGGGCGATTTTCCTTTAACGTAAAGGGCGGCCGCTGCGAGGCATGCGGCGGCGATGGCGTGCGCAAAATTGAAATGAATTTTCTGCCCGATGTGTACGTGACCTGCGAAACCTGCAACGGCGACCGCTACAACCGCGAGACGTTGGAGATTTACTACAAGAACAAGAATATCTCCGACGTGCTGAATATGTCGATAGAGGAGGCGCACGAGTTTTTCGATTCCGTGCCGGCCATCAATCGTATATTAGGTACACTTGTGGATGTTGGCCTTGGTTATCTGCGATTGGGGCAGCCCAGCACCACGCTTTCCGGCGGCGAAGCGCAGCGCATAAAGCTGGCTCGCGAGCTGTCGAAAGTGGGCACCGGTGATACGCTGTACATTATGGATGAACCCACAACGGGGCTCCATTTCCAGGACGTACGCATGCTGGTTGATGTGTGCCAGCAGTTGGTGGATAAGGGCAATACGGTTATCGTTATTGAGCACAATCTCGATCTCATTAAAGCGGCCGACTGGATTATGGACCTTGGTCCCGAAGGTGGGCACGGCGGGGGAAAAATTATCGCCGAAGGCACCCCCGAACAGGTTGCTGAAGTAGAGGACAGTGCTACCGGCCGATTTTTGAAAGAGGAGTTTGCGCGGGAAGAAAAGCGTGAAGTAGCGGCTGAATAAAATAAAAAAGCGTGGGAGCCTATCCCACGCCTGATATAAATTTATTGCTCTTGGTTTAAAACGTTACCACTTGGTATCCGCCTGCTACGTAGCTTTCCAGGCTGGGGTGATCGTCGTAGTCATCCAGCAGGTCAACATTGGAGCTTTCCACTTCATCGAACACGCCAAAAGCATTAGAGCAGAACTTACAGGCACCATCAACATTATCCAGAACGGTTTTGTACAGCGGATGGGCCTTGTGATCTTCTTTTTCAAGTTCCGGGATAAAGGTGGTGCCGGCCCCGTCAAAAATCACGCGTACATCGTGATCGTTTTCGTCCAGCTCTTTGGCAAATTCGAGCGCATTTACTATGCGTCCAAGTGATTCATGTGATCCTTCTTCTGCTAATACTAATACGGCTATTTTACTCATAAATATAGTTTTGAATTCAAGATTTGTTGATATATACAGATGCGCAAGTGCCGCTATGTCTTACTTTTTTGGGGAAATATCGTAAT
>NNSL01000269.1 GCA_003123965.1 Balneolaceae bacterium SMO_bin1 | reverse complement strand
CTATAGCCGCAACACACGCTTACCCCTCCTTTTCTCTGCCCGTACCACCTTCAGAACCTTAACCTTACTATCTCAAGGTGTTTAAGATACCTTTCTTAAGGTGTCTAACATATATATCTCAAGGGTCTTAAGGTACATATCTTAATCAGCTTAAGGTGGTGGGTTCTATTAAACCGTCTCTTTTTCTGCCAGTTTTTTTCAGCCCAACCTTTGCAATATGCTTCTGTTTGATCGTTTTGAGAAGGGCAACAGAAGCTACCGGGGGGGGGATCAGAGCTATCAACTCAAGGTTCGCTGCAGGAGGCATAAAGCGCTCTTGCAGGATTTGCTCCGTGCCATCTCCTTACCAAGTCCGTTCAGCGGGAAAGAGCAAATAACCAGCCGGTTACCCGGTGGCATATCACTCTTCAGTGCGTAAGTAAATTCAGCTTCGCAATTTCGGGTGCTTCCATACCGCGGCCAGGCCAAGTACACCGGCCAACAGCAGAATACCGGGTGCCAGCAGCGGATAGGAACCTTTCATAGCCGGCCAAATGGCATCGATATATGTAAACGAGGGGTTAATCTCACGGATAAAAGAAAAGTTGCGGCTAAAGTGAATATACATCCCCACAAAGCTTGCAGCAATCGTTAGTATCATAGACCAGCGCAGCGTTAATAGCGTACCTTTACGCGGGGCAAACCATACAGCCGCTATAGCCGCAAGCCCCACGGCCGATACGGCAAACGGGACCCATTGCAGCAGCTCTTCCGTATGGTTGAGTAAAACTAATTCAAATGCGGTACCCGCAAAAATAGAAGCGACTACCGCCAGCAAAAACCGGCGGAGCCGCTGTTCAACAGAGACATTCTGCATAGATTACTGCATTTCAATGTAAGATTCTGCAGTAGCCATTTGATCTTCGCTGATCATTGGAGCCAATGCGTCCATAAAGGCTTGTCGGTTTTCATAGGGTCGGCCCGATGCCAACTCTTCGGCTTCGCTTTCATCAAGACCAGGTATTTGCATCAGCGTTTGGGCATCACTGTTATTCGGGTTGATAGGCACGTAAATATACTGCTCGTAGTCTGCTACCTGATCTTCATCAACATACTTGCCAATTTCCTGGCGGAACTGCTGGATGCTTACATAGGGCCGGTATTCTTCAAATTCGTGCACCATTTGGTCGCCCACATTAGGAATCGTGCGAAACTCATCGCCGGCAGCGGTATTGATATTCAGTTTTGCTTGTGGAGCCGTAGCGGTATCAGCGCTGGTTTCCATGGTTGTGTTTGATGATTCATCCATTTCACTTTGTTCCTGTCCGTTACCACCGCACGCGGCAACTACAAAGAGTGAAAGAACCATACAAAATAGTGACAGATTTTTGCTTAACGTATTTTTCATTATTGAATTATTGATTTTGGTTAAATGGTTTAGAACAATTCTAAATAAGAATATAAGAGTAAATAAGTAATTTCTCACAAATTGATTCAGCAATATTACATCCACCCTGTCTTTCTGCCTGCTTTCAATGGTTAGTCATTTGTTCCCAAATTTTTCATTGAGATCATTGATGCCGCCCATAGACAATCTCATTCAATATTAACACTTAAATAATTTAGGCTGGACAGAAAAGTCCGTATCTTAGACAACTCAAATTTGAACCTAAATTCTTAAATCAAAGAAGGAGGATACACCCTAAATTTATATGAAGCACTACCTGCAATTTGTGCTCAAAGAACGGCGCCTTTTGTCGTTTGGTCTCACATTTACATTCTTTTCAAGCTTCGGACAAACTTTCTTAATCTCGCTGTTTGTCCCCTTTTTTCTCTCCAATTTTAATCTCTCAAACGCTGCATTCGGTTCACTCTATTCGCTGGCAACCCTAAGCGGGGCTATTGCCCTCCCCTTTTTAGGCAAATGGATTGATCGGCTGCCGCTCAAGCGCTACAGCATTATGGTGGCCATGGGGCTCATGCTTGCCGCTTTTACCGTTTCCATTGCATGGCACATTGCAATTTTATTTGTCGGCCTGTTGATGCTGCGCGTAGCAGGGCAAGGCCTCAGCGGCCACACAGCTCAAACGGCAATGGCCAAATTTTATCACTACGAACGGGGCAAAGCACTGAGCATCGCCAGCCTTGGATTTCCCTTTGGTGAAGCCGTGCTTCCGCTCGCTGTTACGGCTCTTATCCCCTTGCTGGGATGGCGCGGAGCCTGGGGCGGCATTTCCATTGCCATTGCAGTTCTTCTTATCCCCTTTGTGATGAAAATTCTGGGCGGTAAAATGGATGACTACACAACGCCCGACCCAAAAGAAGTGCAATCGCAGGATGATGCCGAGCACTATCGCATGGTTTTGTCAGATAAACGGTTTTACCTGCTCCTGCCGGCGGTATTGCTGCCCGCCTTCTGGGTTACCGGATTGTTTTTATACCAGGTAAGCATTGCCGGTCAGCTGGGATGGTCGGCCACACTCATCGCTTCGGCGTTTGTTGGCCATGCCATTGCCCGCAGCCTAAGCTCCCTGGTTATTGGTCCCCTTATTGATGAATTCAGTGCGCGCCAGCTGTTCCCCTATCACCTGGTGCCCATCGGGCTCGGCTTTCTAATGGCCTTCTTCCATCCGGGTAGCTGGTCGGCCTTCGCCTACATGTTTTTGATGGGTATAACGCTGGGGCTCACCGGAAATCTTAAAACTGCGCTATGGACCGAAATGTACGGCGCTGAAACCGTGGGCACCATCCGCAGCATGTTTTCGTCACTTAAAATATTTGCCACGGCTATGAGCCCGGTAATTATGGGCTGGCTGATTGATACCGGCGTGCCCATGACCGATATCCTGCTCACGGCAACTACTACGGTTTTTGTGGCAACTGCACTTGCTGTACTCGCATTCAGGGACGAGTTCTGGGATTAGTTATCTGAATATCATAACAGAGGTTGCCACCAGCGAAAATTCTTTTTGCGGCCCCTTGATAGTGCTTGGGTCTTCACCGGCATCTTCAGCGTAATGCTTGGCATCTTCTTCCGAAATGGTTTTTACATTGAAGGTGCCGTTTAATTTCACTTTTGCACCCGCTGTATTGGTAGGTACAAAAAAGCTGTAGTCCTTGAATGAAATACGCGCTTGCTGGTCGCCATCTTCAGTCTGAAGCATAAAGAAACATCCTTTTTTCTGGCAGACTTGGGTAATTTCACCTTCGGTGGTGACAGTCTGCTGGTTATATTTGGCCGGTGATGCTAACAGACTATCAAAAGGTACAGTAGCCATTTGGGTGTTAAAGCTGGACCCAAACACGCGGAATTCTTCCGTTTGTTCTACAGGCTCAGAAAGCTGCACGTAATCTTTGTCTGTTTCTTGGGCCTGCAATGTGCCGCTCAGGCAAAATATAGCGATGAGAAGTGGTATAATAGATTTCATAGGTTGATTAATTTTGTTGGATTTCCGACACCCGAAGTTAAAAATTATAATGGTAATGTTCTTCATAATTGACGATATTCCCGAAACTACTTCTTACAATTCGGGGACGCATGGGTTACAATAAAGAGCTGGAAGATAAGATTGATCATCATTTTATCGACGAATCGAATCTAACCAAAAAAAAGCAGATGGGCGGTGTTGGCTGGCTGCTCAAAGGAAACATGTGCTGCGGCGTTTACGAAGATTTATTGGTTGTTCGCATTGAGTCTTATTACGCTACTTCTATCATCAAAAAACCCGGTGTAGAAAAATTTGGCGTAAAAGATGATCCCGATGACTCCTTTATTTCATTGGTAAAAGACATTTATTCGCACCCTGAAGCACTCGATAAATTTTTGACGAATGCTTACGAATATACCGCCACTCTTCCTCCCAAAAACAGATCGGGCATACGCAGTAATTGACTGATCTCTTGTTGCAGGCTGAATTTTCTTCAGCTCAAAGCATATTACAACTGTCGCATTTCTGTAACCACAAGCATAGAACTGTTGCAAATTACGTTAGTTGAACCACCCCTCCTGCTCTATCCTTCGCTACATGGAATTGAATTATAGGGACACTAAATAATTTGCCATATTTACTCACCTTTCTAAATGTATTTGTTTAAAATTGATACATTTAGAATGAACAATGCCAAATTTTCGTTGCCCGTTATTCAAACGCTATTACCAAACGCACTAATGATTTAGATCAAAATTCATGAATTCTTTTAAAAATGTACAGCGGCTTGCTGGGTTGGATTTTACTCTGTGCAATTGCTGGTGTAATAGGAGCCTACTTTGAACCTGGCATATGGTACGAAACGATCGAAAAAACCGTCCTTTACTCCGCCTAACTGGGTTTTTCCAATAGTATGGCCCCCTGCTTTATTTACTTA
>NNSL01000327.1 GCA_003123965.1 Balneolaceae bacterium SMO_bin1 | reverse complement strand
ATGATTTGATGCTGTGGCAACACAAAGTATTACGAAAAGAAATGTAAACCAGATCTACAGATTACTTTCGTTGCCACAGATTAAGGGATATCGTGGTTTATTGGGGACGCCAACGTTTTACAAATTGCCCCATCTCAAAATATTGCTGAAGTGTTCTATGCGTCCTCGCGGATATCATCCATTTCCATGGAGACGGCTTCCAGTTTGTTGCGCTTATTTTCGAGCTGGGCCTGCAGTTTGGCAATTTTCTGCTCCATGTCTTTCAGCAGCGGATTGTCATCGTCAGAAAAGTTGAAGTTGGCTTTCGATTCTTCCAGCTGCAGCACTTCATTTTTTAGGTCTCGCACTTCTTTTTCAATTTTCTTGTGCTCTTTGCGCAGCTCTTGAATTTCGGATCGCTGCTCCGCATCCAGGTCAGCTTTGGCCAGCTCTTGATCAAACTTATTACCCGATTTTGCCGCTCGCATACGGTCGTAAATTACGTCACAGGCCTCGCGATATTTCTGCCACATCTCATTCTTTTTCTTGATGGGCACATAACCAACATCCTTAAATTCTGACTGCAGCTTCTTCGCTTCATTTACGGCCTCAATAGGGTCGGGATGCTGATGCAGCTCGCGTAACTTTTCTAAAATCTCCTCTTTCTTCTTCAAGTTTTCCTTTTGCTGCTCCTTGGCCTCCGCAAAATGCTCGCGCCGGCGATCGTAAAATACATCCATCGCCCCTTTAAATTGCTTCCAAATCTTGTTCGATTTCTTGCGCGGCACCGGACCGATTTTCTTCCAGCGATCCATCAGCGACTGCATTTTCTGGTGGCCTTCATCCCAGTTGTCAGTTTCTTTTACTTCCTCAGCCTCCTCGATCAATTCCAGCTTCTGCTGGTAGTGCTGCTCTTCCTGCTTTTCAATAAGGCCTTGGTTCTCTGCTTTCTTCTTATTAAATGCGTCCGTAGCAGACTTGAACCGGTCCCAAAGTTCGTCTTCTTTCCGCTGAGGTAAATTCCCGATTTTTTTCCACCGCCGGTGCAGCTTGTTCACTTTTCGGGCAGCTTTGGCAATATCGTCCTGCTCTACCAGAGCCTCCGCTTCTTCAATCACATTTTCTTTTTTGGCCGTAAAGCTATCCACATTGCTGCGGTGATCAATATCATATTTGTACTTGTTGTCGTAATATTCATCCTGGGCGGCTTTATAGCGGCTCCACACTTGGTTCGACTTCTCTCGTGGCACGCGGCCAATTTTCTTCCACTGGTTGGTTAAATCTTCGAACGTTTCATCAATTTCTTCCCAGTTGGTAGTATCTTTGTTGATATTTCCGGCTACCTGCTCCATTTTATCGAGCACGGCCATTTTCATCATCAAGTTGTCCTCACGCTTTTGCCGTTTCTCAACCAGGCGGTCTACCTTGTGTGATTTAAACTCCTTAACCAACGATTCAAACTTATCGTTAATATCGGCGGCCTGCTCTTTTGGCACCGGCCCGATGCTGCTCCATTTAGTTTGCAGGCTTTTTACTTTGCCTGTTGCATTCCAATCCTCATCGTTAACGATTTTTTCTATTTCGCGGACAAGATCGCGCTTCTGTGAAAGGTTCTCTTTTCGCTTTTTATCGGCCTTGGTGTAATACTCTTCTTTCTGCTTGTTAAAGCTCTCTTCGGCCTTGGTGAATTTAGAGTACAGATCTTTCACCTTTTCTTCGGCTTCATCATCCTCCACTTCGGGACCTTCGCTCCACTGGTGGCTTAGCTCATTCAGCTTTTGGCTGGCATTTTGCCAATCTTCACTTTTGGCAATCTCCTGAGCCTCTTTCGTCAAATTCTTATAATATTGTACGGGATCGTTATCGTCTTCAGGCTCATCTTCATCTGGTTGCTGTTCACCTTCAGTTGCTTCTGAATCTGTACTATCTTCAGCGCGCACCTCTGTTTCCTGCTCTTCTTTGTTTGATGACTCCTCTGACTCGTGCAGCTGTTCCAACGTCTCGTAAAGCCCTTCAAAATTACCTATAGCCTCTGCATCCTGCAGCCGTTCTTTCCATTGCACAACCTCCTCTTCTGATAGATGCTCTGCTGTATTGAGCTCTTCCTGCAGACTTACAAAATTGCTCCGGTAGGCTGCCAGCTCCGATTCAAATTCATCGGTTTCAGTTTCACCAAGCTTTTTTTCATCCTGATAGCTGTTGCCTTTGCGATAAATTTCCCCCTCGGTGGTAACGTAACTGAATTCATCCTCGTACACGTAATCGGATGTGGCTTTACTTTTCTCCATAATGTTCTGTGAGCAACTTCTTTAGAATCTGTTTACTGCTTTTTTTTGCAGTTACACAAGATACTATTTCTTAGCAATTTATTACAATTATTTGGATTCTTCTTCGGCTTGCTGGGGTATTTGTCCTGCATTCCCAAAGTGATGGACATCGCGCTGAGGGAATGGAATGGTGATATTTTCTTCATCAAACCGCTGTTTTATACGTTTGGTTAAATACCACTTTAATGGCCAGAGGTTTTCAGTATTAGCCCATGGACGTACGATAAGGTTGACCGAACTGTCGGCCAATGCACCCACCTCAATAGTCGGCGCCGGCTCGGAAAGAACGCGTTCTTCTTTACTGAGCTCATCTTTTATAATTTCCATTGCGCGATCAATATCATCATCGTAATGGATGCCAAACTCCATATCAACCCGGCGGGTAGAAAACCTTGTATAATTTTCGATCTTGTTCCCCCACACTTTAGAATTTGGCATAGACACATACACGTTGTCAAATTTGTGTAATTCGGTCACAAAAAGCCCAATTTGATCTACCACGGCAATAGTGCCGTTTACGTCGACTACATCACCCACATTAAACGGCCGTAAAATGAGCAGCATAATACCCGAGGCAATATTGCTGAGCGTACCCTGAAGCGCCAGGCCAATTGCCAACCCGATAGTACCAACCAATGCAATGATACTGGTGGTTTCTACACCAAATTTACTTAATACTGCCAGAACGGTGATTACCAATATGATAACCTTGGTACCTGTGACGAAAATGGGCCTTAGCGTGCTGTCAATTTTCTCGTATTTATCCAGCAGCCGGGCTACGCGCCGGGAAACCCAACCGGCTACTACCCAGCCAACAATAAAAATGACGATACCGCCAACAATTTCCAGACCGTAAGTTACGAGGGTAGGTACTAGAGTTTCACTTATCTGGTTTATCTGATCCATATACGTTCTGAATTTCTTTTCAAGAGAATGCCAAAAATAAGAAAATTACGCGGTGAATAAATAGCTTAATCCAATCATAAAACAAGAGCCAGCTTGTGTTTAGCTGGCTCTTGTTTGGATATTTTCAATTTTAATATGCGTGCTTGAAGCAAGGAATTATTCCTGCTTGTGCAAATAGACATCTTGCGAAGGATACGGGAAATTGATGCCTTCTTCATCAAACCGCTTTTTGATGCGCTCGGTTAAGTCAAATTTTAGCGGCCAGTAGTCTTCTTTGGTCGTCCAGGGCCGCACAATCATGTTTACAGAACTGCCGCCCAATTCAGAAATGGCAATTTGCGGCGCAGGCTCATCGAGTATACGGTCATCGCCAGCCAGCACATCTTTAATGACACGGTAGGCCTGGTCAATGTCATCGTCGTAGCCAAACCCAATGGTGAGGTCTAACCTGCGGGTATCATTCACAGATTTATTGGTGATTACGTTGCCCCAAATCTGTGAGTTGGGTACCGTCATGTCTAGATTATCAAACGTATGCATTTTAGTAACGGTCACTCCAATTTCATCAACCACGCCGCTGGCGCTGCCGCAGTCAATAACGTCTCCCACCTTAAATGGTCGCATTACTAAAATCATAATGCCTGCCGCAAAATCAGCCAGCACGCCATCCCACGCAAGGCCAACGGCAAGGCCCAGCGCACCCAGCACCGCTACCAAACTTGCCGTTTGCACACCAAACTGACCCAACACAGCAATTAAAACAAACACCAGAATGGCTATTTTAGCTGTTTGAGCAAATACTTTGGTCAGAGTATCATCAAGCTTTTCTGATTGTGCACCTTTCTTATTAATTTTCTTTTTCACCCAGTTGGCTACAATCCAGCCAACGATAAGTATTATTATTGCAGAAATAATGTTGATACCGTATTCAATTACATACGGCATAATGGTATTTTCGAAGCCTTCCATCACATCCTCCCAGTTTAAATTTATGATTAAAGAGCTGCCTGTAGTGCAGCGTCAGCACTAAGTTGGTATTATATCTTCAAAAACCCAAAATGATAAATATATGACAGTTTTCACCCACGCATGCGAAATTGTGCCATCTCATTTATTTTCGCTAAGTGACGATCCGCAATACTTGCAA
>NNSL01000314.1 GCA_003123965.1 Balneolaceae bacterium SMO_bin1 | reverse complement strand
GCTGGTTCCGGGCCGAATCAATAATGGTGTTTTTACCCAGTTATGGACCGGTCCTGTTAGCAGTGCCAGACGCAAAACGCCCACAAGCACCAAAATTGATAGAACAATGATGAGCGGCCACTTCAGCCACTTGCTCATTCCGGTATGTTCTTTCGTCTCATTCATGCCTTAAAAAGCCTGCCCTATGCTTACGTGTATGCCAATGCGATCCCAGGCGTTGCCAAATCTTCGTCCGCGGTAAATACCCAAATCCTGATCTGAGGGATTAACCTTGTAACCGACATCAAGCCGTACGGGCCCGATAGGCGATTCGTAACGGAACCCCCCGCCAACGCCAAACTGCAACGGACGTGAGGTTAAATCGACCCATTTGCGCCACACCTGCCCGCCGTCTAAAAAGGCGGCCACGCCAAAATTTTCAAGCAGGCCGTCTATATCCTGCCGTACCTCCAGGTTGAAAGCAAAATAGGTGCGTCCGCCGGCCGGAATATAGCGACTGAATGTTGTTGTGTCCGGCATGGCCTGTCCCGCTTCATTACGAATACTATCGGTAACCGCGCGTTTGGGACCAAGCTCATCGCGCCCCCATCCCCGTACCGAACTGGTTCCGCCCAGGTAAAATCGGATGTTGTTAGGCAGCGAATCTTCTTGAGCTGCAAACAGGCGGCCGCCCTGCACGCGTACCGCAATAGTCGTAGAATTAGTGATGGGCGTATAGCGCCGTACATCAAGCGAGAGTTTCTGGAACTGAAATGTAGAACTGCCCAGGGATCCCGATATTTCTGCATATGGCTGTACCACCCACCCACGCTCCCCGCGCAGACCATACCCTTCGTTATAATATCCGGTTAATTGCAGTGATGAAAGGTCATAGCTTTGGGTAGTATCGGGCAGGCTTTCATCAAGCTGCTGCGATAGTTCAGAGTTTCGGGTAAATTGATAGGAAAGGGAACCGGTTAAATTTCGGCTGTACTGATAAATTAAACTATTGGTGATACCAAGTCGAGATAACTCAAAGCCGGGCTCCAGAATATGCTGCGCAAAAGGTGACACAATAAAGCTGCTCTTGGTGTTAAAGGCATAAGGAAACAGGTAGTCCAAGTTCATGGTTTGCTCAATGAACGAGGCTTTTGCCCGTGCCGAAAATTGGTGCGCCTTGCGAAAAACGTTGCGGTGCGTCCAGCTAACCTGACCCCGCAAGTACTCTTCCGTACCGAAACCCACGGATGCTTCCACTGTTCGCAGGGCATGCTCACGCACCTGCAGATTTAAGTTTAGTGTGGAATCCCGGGCTTGTTCAGGGATATTAATTGTGGCAAACCGGAACAGGTGGTGATTAAAAATCTCGCGCTGTGCCTCCTGTATCGATTCCAGGCTGTATTTGTTTCCGAGCTTCAAACCCGATTCACGAACAACATAATTGGCACTGACCGTACTGTCACCGGTCACGTTAATTTGCTCCAGGTATGTCATTGGTCCTGTGGCAAGGTTAATCGTCAGTTCGGCTTTAAGAGCAGTTGTATCTACATCGGCCTGCACATCAACTTCAGCAAAGGCAAAGCCAAGATTCTCAAGCATCTGCTGGTAGCTGGCCGTCACTTCCGGCACTTTTATCGGCTCGTAGCGTTCGCCAGATTCAAATTCGCTGCCGCTGCGCTCGCGCCTAAATTCACTGCTCTGCATCACTTCAGCTTTATATTGGGCCGCACCAGGAAAGGCAAATGCGATATCAGCAATTTGAATGGACTGCTGCTCATCGACTGTAAAAATCACCTGTTTTTTCCACGATTTATTGCCGTCTTCAATACGGTAGTTTACATCAGTGTTGGGAAATCCGCGGCGGTTATAATAATTGCGGATACGCACCACATCTTTTTGCACTTCAACTTCATCCAAATCATGCCCGGAGCGCTTCCAGAATTTAAGTTTTTGCCAGAAAGAAAATCCCGTGGTGGCAATCTGCTCTTTAATGAGAATATCAGAAAAGGTTTCGTTGCCGCGTATGCTCACCTCCCAAACCTGATCGGGTCGCTCATCTTCGGATTGAGCCTGCAGGGCATTGGGCAAAACCAGCAATCCCAACACCATACAAAAGAGAAAAAATATGTTGCTATGTGGGGTCAATCGGTCATGGATTGGTGAAAAAGGGTCGCTATTTTCAAAAGCTGTTAATAATAATGCTTAACGGTGAGGCATCAAAAGAGTAATTGAAAGCCGCATCTTTGAACAAATTAATTCGCATTTTTTCTGTTAATTCATCCTTCTATATTTAGTTGAACTTACAGGCGCATACATTATTATTCCAAATTCATGCAAATGGTTTCATATCGCACTGCAGTAATTGTTTTTACAATATCTTTTCTAATTTCAGCGTGTAAAAGCAGCGAGGACTTCAGCGGCTTTTCATATGATCCGGAAGGGGTCACCGAAACCACTACCAAGGAAATTGAACCTCAGTACCGGCACGCTATCGGTATTTCAGAGGACGGCGTTTGGCTTTCCAATGAGTTTGACGGTGCCCGGCTCAACAACTTTTATCAGGCTAACGATACGCTTTACCGAGCGCTGATTCAGCCCGAACGCAGCCCCATCAACAATTCGCCGTGGTATGCTTTTAAGGCCTGGGCCAAGACCGATACCACCGTTTGGGTACAACTTTCCTATGAAGACGGCAGCCACCGCTACTATCCCAAAATCAGTTCCGACGGTCAGCAGTGGACCCCCATAGAGTCGCAAAACTATCGGGTGGATCAGCAAAATGGAACTGCAGCTATACGGATACAGCTCAATGAAAATCCAATTTGGATAAGCGCCCAGGAATTGCGCACACAGCAATGGTATCAGCAGTGGGCCGACTCCATGCAGCAGCACGCGTTTATTCGCCGAGACACCGTGGGGTTTTCACACCGCGACCGGCCTGTTGAGCGGCTCAACATCACTGAAGTACCCGAAGGAGAGCAGCGCGGTGTGGTCATCATTACCAGCAGGCTGCACCCTCCGGAGGTAACCGGAAATATGGCTACCTATACGTTTTTGGAAACGCTGGCCGATGATACGGAGCTGGCCCGCACCTTCCGCCAAAATTTTGAAGTCATTGCCTATCCGTTTGCCAACCCCGACGGCGTGCAAAATGGCCACTGGCGCTACAATGCAGGCGGCGTGGACCTGAATCGCGACTGGCAGAATTTCAATCAGCCCGAAACACGGGCCATACGCGACGACCTGCTCGAACGGCTGCACAGCAATTCACAAACGAAAGTGTACTACGGCATCGATTTCCATTCAACAAATGAAAATATTTTCTATCCCATCAACCGTGACGTGCAAACCTTTCCCGACGATTTTACCTACCGCTGGACGGATGCCATCATGGAGGCGTTTCCTGAAACCACCTTTGCCGTAGAGCCGTTTGATACAAGTTCGCCCATCACCAAAAACTGGATTTACAAAACGTTTGGCGCCGACGCCGTAACCTATGAAGTTGACGACCGGGCCGACCGGCAAAAACTGCATCAGATATCGCAGCGTGCGGCTGAACTGCTGATGCAGCAGCTGCTCGATGAAATGAACCGCGGGCAAGATTAAGCGGAACTTATAGCGTTGACCCACCTTATAAGTAATATTGAAAAGTAACGGCGCTGGGATGCGTCATTCATTATTAACTTAGTTCGAGGTGGTTCTATGTTAGGTACTATTCTGATTATCATTCTCATTTTAATTCTCATTGGATCGCTGCCAACCTGGGGGCGTACCCGCGGGTACGGTTTGAGCGGTATTGTAGGCACTGTTCTTATTATTGTAATTATTCTCTGGTTGCTGGGGCACATTTAAACTTCAGCGCAAATTTTTCCGGCCGCAGTGGTTCTTAACACTGCGGCTTTTTTTATGGCGTATTGAATAGCCAGTCCAAGATTCGTACTTTTGTCTTGATATGAAAAAGCTCATCTCATACACGCTAATTTGCACGTATCTGCTGGCCGCATTTCAGTTTGCGACGCCTTATCTCAGCTATTTTGCAAATTACAACTACTACGCCGAAGTGCTTTGTATCAACAAGCACAACCCGGATATTGAGTGTAACGGCATGTGTCAGATTAAAAAGATGATGAAAAGCCAGCATGACCATGACGACGTTCCCCGCGAAAATGGCGTGGTCATCCAGAAGTTTTCATCATCAACCATCTTTTTCTTCGAGCATATTACTTCGGTCGATTTCTCACTCGATGCACACCAATATTCACTTGGTCTGCATCCACAAATTAATTCACAGGTCTTCAGCAGTCCGCCTACCCCACCACCCCAGCTTGGATAATTTTTAGCCTGCACCAACAAAGCATTTCAGCAGGCGCCTCTCACATTCTCAAAAATCAATCAACTCCAA
>NNSL01000162.1 GCA_003123965.1 Balneolaceae bacterium SMO_bin1 | reverse complement strand
CGCAATTGGAAAAGCTATCATAAGATTGTGGAAACGCTGAAGCGGCTTGAAAATGACGAGACACTGCTGGTACAGAGCGGCAAGCCGGTGGGCGTCTTCAAAACGCATGAGGAAGCCCCGCGTGTGCTTATCGCTAATGCACACCTGGTGCCGAAATGGGCCAACTGGGATGAATTTCGCAAGCTCGATAAAATGGGCCTTACGATGTATGGGCAAATGACAGCCGGCTCGTGGATCTACATCGGCACGCAGGGCATTCTGCAGGGAACGTTCGAAACGTTTGCCGAGTGCGCGCGACAGAAATTTGATGGTACGCTGCAGGGAAAATTGGTGGTCACGGCTGGTCTGGGAGGTATGGGCGGGGCGCAGCCGCTGGCTGCCACAATGAACGGCGCGGCATTCATCGGTATCGAGGTTGATGAGAAACGCATCGACCGCCGCGTGGAAACCGGCTATTGTGATATTAAGTGTACGAATCTGGAAGTGGCCCTCGAAAAAGCGCTGGACGCCAAAGAAAAAGGCGAATCGCTGTCGATTGGTCTGCTGGGGAATGTAGCGGAACTGTTGCCGAAAATGCTCGAACAAGGGGTGATTCCTGACGTGCTCACCGATCAAACCTCGGCGCACGACTTGCAGCTGGGCTATATACCGGCCGGTTATTCGCTGCAACAAGCCGATGAAAAAAGGGAAAGTGATCCGGAAGAATACCAGTCTGATGTGCTCGATTCGATGGTCACCCATGTAGAAACCATGTTAAAAATGCAGGAAAAAGGCGCTATCACTTTTGATTACGGCAATAATCTGCGTGGACAGGTGGCCGATCACCGCGGGATGGATGAGGCGTTCAACTTCCCGGGCTTTGTGCCCGCATTTATTCGTCCGCTGTTCTGCCGCGGTTCCGGCCCGTTCCGCTGGGCGGCATTGTCCGGCAATCCTGAAGATATATATACGACTGATGAGGCCGTGCTGGAAACCTTTCCCGAAAAAAAATCGCTGAGGCGGTGGATTAAAAAAGCGCAGGATCAGGTACAGTTCCAGGGACTACCGGCGCGCATTTGCTGGCTGGAGTACGGCGAACGTGCCGAGATGGGCGAAAAGTTTAACTGGCTGGTCAAAAATGGTAAAGTGGATGCTCCGCTGGTGATTGGGCGCGACCACCTGGATACAGGTTCGGTAGCATCACCCAACCGCGAAACCGAGGGCATGAAAGACGGTTCCGATGCCATTGCCGACTGGCCACTGCTTAATGCGATGCTGAACACGGCTAGTGGCGCCAGCTGGGTTTCGTTGCACCACGGTGGCGGTGTGGGCATCGGCTATTCCATACATGCGGGCATGGTGTGCGTGGCTGATGGTACCGATCAGGCCGATCGACGATTGAAGAGCGTACTCACCAACGATCCGGGCAGTGGCGTAATGCGCCACGCCGATGCCGGTTACGATGAGGCCATCAAAACGGCCAGGGAGCGTGGCGTGGATTTGCCGATGGTTGAGTAGCAGGTATTACTTGCTGTTGGTCGGTGGTGCTATGAGTTCAGCGGGTTGGCTATTCGGTATGATTACTACGGCATCCAAGCCCCAGATGAAATCCTCTAAGCGATCTGATATTTCAATATCTGCCTCATGCAATACAGGATGGATTGCAGTAAAATCGAACAGCACGGGCTGCTCTTCTGATAGTGCTGTGAGTTCTTTGCCGAGGTAATCCGGCCAGCAATCGGTAGTTCGGGCAGGGAAACTCAAATTTTTGGAACCGGGACCGCATATCACGGCTACATTCAAGGCTTCTCCGCCCATCGATCGAGCCATGGAAACAGCAAGGTTGCCAACATCCAGCGCATTGTTTGGCGTAAGGCCTCTGTAAGCGTGGCGGGCACCAACTTTAATCATTAATCGCGGATTTTCATTATCTGTGGTTACGGTTTCAAACCTTTTCCGGAGATTATCTCGCAGATATCGCGCACGAAGCTGATTAGAAACGTAGTTGTTTTGGTCGTTCATCCGGTAAATTTCGATGCTTTTAACAAGTTCGGCAAGAATTTGCTGTGCTTCTTCAATTCCCGCAAAGTTAACCTTCAGCGAGTCAAAAGTTGCGGGCTCATAAACAGAAATGGGAGGCGGAATTCCGTCGGGTAATTGCTGCAGTCTTGGATCGTCAGCCACTTTTTGAGAACCCGCTGCACGTATGCCGCTTATTTTGGCCTGCACCGAATCGGTCGGCGCCAGTGCCTCAAGCCGATCGAGTACCAGATTGGTTGATAAGGCAAATATTTGATCCAGTCCCCATAGTGGTTGTTCATGCTCACTATTCTGCACTACCTGATGCAGCAAGTTGCGCTCGGTTTTAAAATTATAAAACGGGATGGCAGCTGAATATTTCTTGATGAACTGATCATAAGCATTGGTTCCTTTGTTGAGCCGATTAACCATTTGTCTGGTCGTCCAGGGGCTCACTTCAATGGCCAGGTAGTCAAATGCATCTGCTTTCTGCAGATCTTTAATGAGGGCTTGTACTAGCGCGGGTATTTCTTGTGAGGCGTGTGTTTCACCAAGAGTAATTACAGAAGCTTCGGTGGCTTTGTTGCGAAGCCATTTTCCCCCTTCACCTTTAAGTTCACCATTTTTAATACTAATCGGATAACGATTATCCCGCAATAATTCTGATAGTGATGTAGCGGTAGAATCAGTATCATTTTGTGCCGTTAAAATATCAGGCGCGGCAATAATTAGCCCTGCGATGAGTATTATACCGAAAAAATGACTTTTATAATCCATAGGGAAGTACTCCTACTATAGTGATGTGCTGAAAATCGGCAGTGGAATTATATTTTCAGTCACGTTCTTAATTTTTAAACACTCTTTGGTTATACCATTTTACCGTATGAATACGAGATGATCAAACGATTGTAACTCAATAGCTGATTTTTCGTTTATTATAGATACTCATTAATTATAGGCCACAATCATGGAAATTATTTTACTGTTTATTGGGGGTGCGTTAATTACCGCAGGACTTTTGGGTTCAATTCTTCCGGTGCTGCCGGGGCCGCCACTGGCGTATGCCGGACTGCTGTTACTTCAGCTGGCCAGCGCACCATTCAGTGTTACTTTCTTAGTGGTTTGGGCTTTTATCACCGGGGCCACCATGATTTTGGACAACATTATTCCGGCCTATGGCACCAAAAAATTTGGAGGCACGGCGTACGGCATTTGGGGCAGCATTATCGGTATGGCAATAGGTCTCTTTTTTGCCCCCGTTGGTATTGTCGCCGGGCCGCTTGTAGGTGCATTTTGCGGAGAGCTGTTGGCCGGTCAAAACTCCAATCGCGCCTTCAAATCTGCGCTGGGTTCCTTTGCCGGCTTGATGGCAAATATCTTAATGAAAGTTATTGCCTCGGGTATGATGGGATACTATTTTATTTCTAATCTTTAATTTTCTGGTTGATCCGGCACTTTGGTAGCCTGCCAGTTCACTGCCTTCCACTGCCCGTTTCGCAGCACAAATGTGCCGCTGTTTAAAAACTGATTTGTTTCAATACCATCGCCGGTTTCTGTTTTCCCCACCAGCCGAAAGGCTACAACAGCCATATCGTCGTAAACCTGAATTTGAATATTCTCTGCGGTGTAATTGGTGACGGGTGTTTCAGCTTGGGATTCCTCATTATTAAATCCTGCCATGATCTGCTCTTTTCCGAAACGGGTGCCCGATGAGCTGGTATAGATTAGGTCGTCAGCCCAGAATCGGTCGTGCACCCGCTCCTCAGATACGCCCTCTAGAAAATTGTGCAACAGCCCGGTTAGTTCTTCCTCGGCAGTATTTGTTTGGGCATAGAGGCCGGTACCTGCAATTGTGGATAAGAGTAGGAGTAACGCGAGTGTCTTTTTCATGGCCTTAAAGTTTGTAGAATGAAATTTAATTGAATCTACGATATTTGTTGTGAATATTCACTCGAAGTAAAGCTTTAATGCAAACTGGCAATTAATTGTATTATAATTGAGCGGAATTTTAATCAGTAAAGCTAATAGCCTTTGAGTAAATCCATCCCGCGACAAATTCTGCCTGTAATTGTGTTAGCCCAGTTTGCCGGCACCTCGTTATGGTTTGCTGGTAATGCCGTAGTGCCCGATCTGGTAGAAGCCTTGCAGTTAAGCCAAATGGCAGTAGGCTATGTAACCTCAGCCGTGCAGTTTGGGTTTATCAGCGGTACGCTGCTTTTTGCATTTCTAAGCGTGGCCGACCGTATTTCACCCAGCAAAGTTTTTGTGGGATGCGCGCTCCTCGGCGCGACCGCCAACGCGCTGACGGTTTACAGCAGTACTTTATTTCTGTTAATGTGCAGCCGGTTCGCCACAGGCTTCTTTTTGGCTGGCATTTATCCGGTTGGGATGAAAATTGCCTCC
>NNSL01000497.1 GCA_003123965.1 Balneolaceae bacterium SMO_bin1 | reverse complement strand
AAAAGAAGCCGGCTTCACCATTCTTGAGGAGCAGGAGCAGTACAGCGTGGGCCGCCGCGGCGATCGGCTCTGGCTTATTGTGGCGCAGTAATTTGTTTCAGGCTACTGAAAAATCTTATCCGCTCGCATGATCATGCTTCACATGAACATGCGGTTATATTCACCCATAAACTTTGGTATCTGTAAGTAGTTTATTCAGAAACCAGAGAAAAGGTGATTATTATGATTAAGAAGCTACTGCTCTCCCTCACCCTATTGGGATTTATCAGTATATCCGCACCGGCGCAATCCTTTCATGCCGAACTGAGCTATCAGTCGTTTCGTCCATTCATCAATTTTAGTATCGAAATTGGCAATGGCTACCACTACCAGCGCAGTAACTACCAAACTGCGTACCTTAAAGGATACATGGACGGCGTGAACCAGACGTACTACAATGCCTATCGTTTTTATGATTTAGTATATAATATTGAAGCCTATGAAGCCGGCTACCGCGATGGGCTGCGCGACCAAGCCCTCTTCTATCGCCTGCGTGGCTATAGCGCGCATTACCACTACCAGGCCTTTTCGTATGAGGATTACTATTCCCCTTATTACTCCGTGCAAATTTGGTTGAACCAGCTAAGCTTTACCTTTATTAAAGCTCCAGTGCACCGCTTGCCCCACAATTGGTCACACCGGTTGCATCCAAGTGTTAAATACTACCGTGCGCGTGTGCACAATCAGCGGGGATATTACGTGCGATTTGAGAGCCAATATCAAAATTATAACAAGCGACTCAAATCACAGGCACGGTACCGCCAGCAGCGATATCGAAATCAAGCGCCCCAGTATGGTCGTAATAGAACATCCCAAAAACTGGATCAACAGCAAGCACGAGAACGTGTACGGGGTAAGGCAAACCGGTCTAATGTGCAAAACCGCAGCCGCACCGAGCGTTTGCGAGGCTTCCGAAACGGAATACCAAATAGAAGTACTCAAGTTGAACGCCGTACCCGCAGCCGATCAAGGTATAGTCTGGAGCGCCCTAAACAACGCCAAGAGATTAACAGGAATAGCTCTAAATCCAAAACGCGCATACGTGGTCAACGTTCTAAGACAGGGCCTAAAGTTCAAACGAAGCGAGGACAAAACGGCACCGTGAAAAGTGGTTCAAGCCGCAACAGAGTAGAGCGGGGTAACAGCCGGAGTCGCCAGAAAGTGGATCGAGAATCCGGGGAAAAGAAAGTACGTTCGCGCTCTGGATCAAATCGGGGAAATGTTAAATCCAGAAGCCGTTCCGGAGGCGGGAAATCGAAGGGAAAACGCGGAGGGAGCAGCCGCAAGCGTGGAGGAAACCGGTAAATATTCAACATACCTCAGCAGTTTTCACAGCAGGTTTGAGGCGTGCTGGATTCTATCTTTTGCTTAGTTGATACAGGGCTGCTAAGCGATTCCAGATAGCCGGTATCAGAGAAATGCTGCTGCACCCGCACGGCATTGGCAATGGCGATAAGCGCAACGCCAACATCAGCAAAAATGGCCGCCCACATGGAAGCGTAACCTACAGCGGCCAATGCCATTACCCCAACTTTTATACCAAGGGCAATAATAATATTCTGCCACACAACGCGATGTGTAAAGTGCGCAATATCTACGGCCGTACTTATTTTTGAAGGCTGATCGATTTGGATAACAACATCAGCAGTTTCAATAGTTGCATCCGATCCCACGCCTCCCATAGCAATGCCTACATCAGCCAGTGTAATAACGGGTGCATCGTTCACCCCATCACCAACAAAACCAACAGTCGATTCCTTATTAAGTGCTCTTTTTACCTGCTCATATTTTTCGTCCGGCAGCAATCCGCCATACGCTTCATCGATGCCTAGTTTGGCAGCTACTGCATCTGTCACCGCCTGGTTATCACCCGACAGCATAATCAACTTTTCAATACCTTGCCGTTTGAGATTGCGAATTGCATCGGCGGCATCCTCACGAATACTATCTGCTATATAAATAGTGCCGGCGTGGGTCCCGTTCACCGCTACGTACACGCGCGTTGAAGTTTCGTCAGTGCCGTTATCTCTTATATTGATATGTTCCTGCTCAAGCAAATCACGACTGCCAACCAGCACACTTTTTTCTTCAACTAATCCCTGCAGCCCGCGACCGGCCATCTCAGTTTGGTTTTGCACCGCTGCCAACTGCATGCCATTGGCGTGGTTGATAATAGCTTTCCCTATCGGGTGGGTGCTTTGCTCTTCAAGCGATGCTGCCCAGCGCAAAAGCTGGCGTTCACTAAACCCATTAACCGGCTCAACCCGTTGCACTTCAAATGTGCCCCGGGTGATAGTTCCGGTTTTATCCATGAAAAGAGTTTTCATCTTCCGCAACTGATCAAGAAAGTCAGACCCTTTTAACAAAATACCGTTCCGAGATGCCGCTCCTATCCCACCGAAATAGCCCAGCGGAATAGAAATCACCAGCCCGCACGGACAAGAAACGACCAGAAATACCAAGGCGCGGTAAAACCAATCCTCGAACACATAATTCTGCACAAATAAATACGGCAAAAAGGTAACGGCTACTGCCAGCCAAACTACAATTGGGGTGTAAACACTGGCAAACTTGCTGATAAATCGCTGCGTCGGCGCCTTTCGTTCAGCTGCCTCTTGTACCAAGGTCAGAATATTGGAAAGCTTGGTATCTTCATAACCGCTCGTCACATTAATCCGTACCGGCCTGTCTTGGTTGATGGAACCCGCCCAAACCTCTTCTCCCGATGTTTTTACCATCGGCTTGGATTCACCGGTGAGAGCTGCAGTATTAAAAGATGCGCGTTCGGTCAGTAACTCTCCGTCGAGTGGTACTTTCTGCCCCGGTTTCACGCGGATCACCTCGTTGGTCTTTACCTCCGATGGATGCACCCGCTCAAGGCCATCGCCACGCTCCACCTGAGCAACATCGGGCTGTTGGTTGATGAGCGACCTAATGGAATTTTTAGCCCGGTGTACGGCCCCGTGCTGCACATATTCGCCGATCATATAAAAGAGCATCACGGCAACACCCTCGGCATATTCACCAATTGCAAAAGCACCTACGGTGGCAATGCCCATGAGCATGAATTCACTAAAAATATTTCCTTTCTGAATAGACTGGAACGCTTTTATCCATACAGGGCCGCCCACAGCGAGGTATGATACCACATAAAGCGACAAGTACACGCCGGGGGATGTGTAAAAAATATATTCTGCCAACAGTGCTGCCATCAAAAACAGCGCACTTAAAATGGCTTCTTTATATTTTGAAATAAATTTAAACATACTCTGCTTTCAGCTTTCCAGGCCCTGATAGTTTATCACTCTTTTACCGCTCTTTGTTCAACCACTTTCTGGCGTGTTCGATTTTTTCAGGCTTAAAAAACTTGATTTCTGTGGCCGTTACCGGGTTCAGCAGTTTTGCACTCCATTCCTCCCAGCGTGCATCCCCAACCAGTGCAATACGCTTAAAATCGCCTATAAATTCAGTATCCACTTTCAAATCCTTCCAAAAGGCTGATGCATCATCCCAGCCGCTAAATTCTTCCATTTTGAGCAGCAGACGCGGTCGAATTGACTCACGAATATGCTTTCGTAAAACCGGTTCAAGATGATCGAAATCAGCAGTGGATAGTTTTTCAATAACTTTTACTTCGAGAACATCGCTATTGGGGTTTTCCTGAATGTCTATCATTATAAACTGTCTGGTTATAATTTTCGGTTCATAAAATATACAACGCACACTCCCGGCGCTTGCATGTTTTTGTAAATAATGTGCATCATTTTGTTAGATGCGATCGATAGAGATGCGTTTATTCTTCTTTACATTTTTGAAATGCGAAGGTGAAAGGCCGGTTTCTTTTTTAAACTGACGAGAAAAATGCTGCTGGCTGCTATAGTCGAGCTCCAAAGCAATCTGGCTCAACGTTTTTTCGCCGTACACGATCAGCTCTTTGGCCCGTTCTATTTTTTGAAGAATGAAATAGCGCTCAATGGATTTACCTTCAACAGCCGAAAAAAGCCTGCTCAACTGCTGATAATCCTTGGGAATGTGCTGGGTCAAATAATCAGATAAATTGTCTTCCAGCGGTTCACCCGAGCGCACTTGGTCGATAATTAAGTGCTTAATACGCTCTACGGTTTGGCTGCTCTCATCATTGATGATATCAAAGCCGTTTTCGCGTATCAGCGATACCAGCCGCTTGTACTCTTTGTCTTCAATGGGCTCAGTAAGCTGCAGTTCGCCAAGCTCAATTTTTTCGATGGAAAATCCTTCTTGTTCAAGCTCTTTTTGCAACACCTCAGCGCAATGGCTGCAAACCATGTTTTTAATGTGAAAATGGGTGTTCTGCATACAGGTTCCATTAAAACTTAAATATCTGTTTTAAGATACTTCAATATTATGAAGCTATAAAGAAACGGAAAAAATCGTCTGCCAGGTG
>NNSL01000241.1 GCA_003123965.1 Balneolaceae bacterium SMO_bin1 | reverse complement strand
GCCCTTTGTTGAAAAACTCAATCAGCGGTACGAAGAAAACGGGCTTGCCTTTACCATCACTAAAATAGCCGGCGGGTACACTTTTGCTACCCGCAAGCGGTTTGATTCCTGGCTGAGTATTTT
The DNA here is from genome assembly GCA_003123965.1 of Balneolaceae bacterium SMO_bin1. Next base: position 4,363 of record NNSL01000241.1, on the reverse strand, counting down.
TCAGCATGAGGACGCCTACCGCAAACTGTCGCAGTCGGCCATAGAAACGCTGGCCATTGTGGCGTACAAGCAGCCCATCACAAAGCCCGAAGTGGACGATATTCGCGGGGTTGACTCCGGCTATATGCTGCGTCAGCTGCTCGAAAAAGTGCTCATTGAAGTATCGGGTCGGTTGGATGCGCCCGGTCGACCGCTGCTTTATAAAACGACAAAGCATTTTTTAAAGCATTTTGGCATCAACTCTATTGATGAGTTGCCGAAGCCCCGTGAAATCGAAGAGATTCTGAAGGATGATGATATGGCCGAGCACCGGCAGTTTTTGCTCGATCGTCAGCTTGAGCTTGAAGATATGGAAATGGCTGAGGAAGAAGAGGAGCAGGACATTTCTCTGCTTGATGCTGTGGAGAAACTGAATGAAAAAGGCTACACAGAAGAAATTGAAGAAACAGCGCCTGCTGAAGGTATGAGCGGTGACGCCGACGAGGAAGAATAAGTCAGTACAGCGCTGATGGCAAATGCATAAGAAATTGAATTAAAATTATATTCATGAGCAGATCGCGACGAAATAATAAAAAATCAGCACCCAGCGCCAAGCAGGGCTACGGCGATGAAGAAGAAATACGGCTCAACAAATATATTGCGCATTGCGGGTATTGCTCCCGCCGAGATGCCGACGACTACATTGCAGCCGGCAAAGTTAAGGTGAACGGTGAAACCACCACCCAAATGGGCGTAAAAGTGAAGCGCACCGACCGCGTGGAGGTAGAAGGGCAGACATTGAGCCTTGAAAAATTTGAATATATTCTGCTTAACAAGCCCAAAGATACCATCACCACCACCGATGATCCCCGCGGCCGTGATACGGTGATGGATAAAATTGAGGACGCCACAGGCAAGCGCGTGTATCCGGTTGGCCGGCTCGACAGGCACACCATGGGCCTGCTTATTTTAACCAACGACGGCGATCTGGCTCACCGGTTGATGCATCCCAGCTATGAGGTGCGCAAAACTTACGAAGTTGAAACCAAGCGTAAGCTGCAGGATCACGAAATGCAGGAGCTGCTTGAGGGTATTGAGCTTGAGGACGGACCGGCCAGCGCATACCGCCTGTCGAGAACGCCTCAAGGATTTATTATTACCATTTTTGAGGGCCGAAATCGGCTTGTGCGGCGCATGGTTGAGTATTTTGGCACCGAAGTTACAAAGCTGAAGCGTATTGAGTATGGTGGGTTAAATTTGCATGACGTGGATATGGGGCGGTGGCGCTATCTTAAGCCCAACGAAATTAATGCACTTCGTAAAATGGTGAAGCTCAAGCCTCTGAAGTTCGATTAAAGCAAATAATATTCATTTGAAACAAGGTTTTTGAAGTATGTACAGTAATCGTGTTTCTAAAACTTCCGGATCAATCCCATCGAGTGAAGATTTACCGATACGGTATGATGTGTATGTACCTGCTACGGGTACTGAAGCAAACTCAATGCCCACCATTATATTTCTGCATGGTTTTAAAGGCTTTAAAGACTGGGGTACTTTCCCAGCTATTTGCGAGCGATTAAGCAGGGAAGGATTTTCGGTGGTTGCGATGAATTTTTCGCTCAACGGAGTTGGTGAAAATCCGCTTGAATTTGACCGGCTGGATTTGTTTGCGCGGGAAACACTGAGCCAGGATCTAGATGATATTGGCCGCGTGCTCGAAGGCATCAAGAATGAAGAAATTACGGCAGGCGGCAAGCCCTTAAACAGCGAAAAGGTGGGCATTTTAGGACATTCGCGAGGCGGGCAAACCGCAGTTGCTGCCGCCGCTGAGTATGAAGAAATAAAGTGCCTGGTAACGTGGTCAGCGGTTGCAGATTACAACGCCCGCTGGAGCGACGAAATGAAACGCGATTGGGAGACGAAAGGCGTAACGGAAATAAAAAATGGACGAACGGGTCAGATTATGCCGATGAACAAAGTGGTATATGATGATGCCCGCAATAATGCTGATCGCGTGATTGCTCTTCACCGTGTAAAGGAGCTTAGGCTGCCGGTTATGTTTGTGCACTCAAAGGGTGATGAAGCAGTATCTTACGAAAATGCCGAACAGCTTTACAAAGCGTGCCCTTCTGAAGAAAAAGAGCTGATGCTGCTCGAAGATACCGGGCACACCTTCAGCGGTTCACATCCATTTGAAGCCGACGAATTTCCCGATCCACTCCAGAACGCATTTGAAGCATCCGCTGGCTGGTTTAAAAAACATCTAAAATAAAATAGCCGTCGGGTCAGTTATAGCTAAAAAATCAATGGGAAAAACCATCCGTTCATTTGCGATTATTTTAGCTTTTTTTTCATTGCCTGTGGGCGTTGAGGCGCAGCTGCCCGAGCTCATTAAGAATCAGTCGTTCAGGCAAGATGCCCAGGCAGCGGTAGATTCCCTTTACAATTTCAATCCGGCTGGCGCTGAGCAAAAGTTGGCCAATTGGCAGGAAAAGTATCCGTCACACCCCTTGTGGAGGCTAATGGATGGAATGGAGTTTTGGTGGCAGCTGCTCTCCGACCTTTACGATCATTCTCGCGACGAACAGTTCTTCAACATGATGAAGGAGGCCGATTATATGGCCTCAAAACTGCTCTATGAACAGCCGGGTCATGCCGATGCGCTTATCATTCGAACGGTGGCCAATGGCTATATTGCGCGGCAGTATTCCAACCGTGAAGAATGGGTAAGCAGCCTTAATGCAGCCCGCAAAGCCTATAATTCGTACGGTTACCTGAAAGAAAACGTCGCCGATTTGCCAGACTTGCAGCTGGCCGAAGGGCTGAAGCTTTATTATTCAGAGTACCTGCCTGATGCTTATCCTGTGGTTAAAACGGTGTCATGGTTTTTGCCCGACGGCAATAAAAAAGAGGGCTTGGAAAAGTTGGAATCAGCGGCAGAGCAGGCGGTTTTTGCCAGGGCCGAGGCCTCCTACTTTTTGGGTAATATCAACTATAACTATGAGAAACGATACAATGTAGCGCTCGATCATTTTGAGCAATTGCATGAGCAATATCCGCGCAATAATTACTACGTACGGCTGCTGGTGAAGAACTATTACAAAACGGGGCAGTTTGATAAAACTATGCGGGTGATTAATGAATCACTGGGCCGATGGCAAAATAATGCTATACCCTTCGAAGATGTGCTCCGCGAAGAGCTCCTTTTTTGGAAAGGGCGCCTGCTGTATCGAACCGATAATCTGGTTGAAGCACGCAAAAAATTTTGAGCAGTCGCTGCAGCTTAGTCGGCAATTGCCACGCAGCCGTCATCGTAGTTTCTACCCGGCCGCGGCTTATTATTTGGGATCAATATTACAGCAAACCGAGCAAGCTAAAGAAGCTGCCCGTTACTTCAAAATAGCCATGGAAGCCAAGGGGTCAAGCAGCTACAAGTCTATGGCCGAGAATCGGCTCGAGGAAATTCAGAACGACAGCTGAGAACTAGTTCCTGTTCTGCATGTCTTTCATCATGCTGGACATATCGCGGTAATTTTCAGGCACTTCAAACAGCGAGGCTTCCAGTGATTTTTCCTCAATTTTAGTGGCCTGCAGAATCATTTTACTCTCGTTTCCGGTCTGTTTTATCTCAAGCGGAAAGGCTGCACCCGTTTCAATACTTTGCGCCCACGCAGGTGCTTGTTGATTGCTGATCGGATTCTTCGGCGTTACAAAAGGACCGAGTTCTTCATTCATGCACATGCTGAAATTTTCACCGCTTTCATGCGTAATGGTCCACACTTCGCAGCTTCGGCCGGCAATGGTTTTCGTTTGTCCGGTTTTTTCCACTTCGGGAGCCGCAACCTTGGCACCTGCCATATTGCCGGATGCCTGCCCTTTCGTATCCATTTTCATAAAGGCCTGCATGCGATCAATAATTACGATGGTTTCGGCACTTTCGGGTTGATAAAGAACGGCAACCGTATTTTGCCCGCTGCCCATTTCCATTCGTACCTTATTACCCTTAATCATGTAAGCCATTTCACCCATTTGAGCACTGGTTGAGGCTGGTGTTTTGTAATAAACCACACCTTCAAAATCTTGGGCTTGCAGGTCGGCAGTACATAAGAAGAGTACAAATGCTGCTAAAAATGCGACAAATTTTTTCGAGAATTTCATAACATTGAGTATTTAATTTGCTGTAAAGTTTAAACATAGCGGACCTTGGGAATAAAATAAACCTGGGCCTAGACTTTTTTATTATGAAATGCTTCAACAACGTAATGGTGATGGGCGCCGGTGCCGTGGGCGGCTATTTTGGCGGGCGACTGGCCCAAAAAACGTCGACAGAGGTATTATTTATTGCCCGGGGTCAGCACTTGGAGGCCCTCAAGACCCGCGGATT
>NNSL01000316.1 GCA_003123965.1 Balneolaceae bacterium SMO_bin1 | reverse complement strand
ATCGAAAAAAGCACCGGTGTACTTCCAAATTTCATTAAAAGCTTTTTGAATGCGTTCATGGCTTTCTTCGGTACCGTCACCGAGGCGCAGCACCCATTCTCTGCTGTGGCGCAGGTGATATTTTATTTCTTTATGGTGTTTTTTAACCATACCGCTGAACTGTTCGTCATCGGCACTTTTGAGCGCTTCATATAAATAGTAACTGTACGCGCTAAAGAGAAATTGCCGAGCTATGGTGAAACCAAAATCCCCTTTAGGCAACTCTGCAATTTTCAGGTTTTTATATTCTACATCATTTCGAAAGTAGACAATTTCATCACGGTGGCGGTCTTTGCCTTCAATTTCTGCGGCATATTCATACAGTGAGGCTGCATGCCCGATATTATCAAGTGCAATATTGGCAAGAGCAATATCTTCCTCAAGGATGGGGCCGTGACCGCACCACTCAGAAAGGCGATGGCCGAGAATCAGTCGATCATCCGCTAAGCGAAGTAGATATTCGAAAAGTGCTTCTGTTTTTGTCAATGATTGGGTAGCTGTGCTCATCTTCTTTTTTTAGTGGCTCTTGGCGGGTTATAAAATTGCGGATGCCGGTAGGGTTTGTCTTCTGAGGGATCAAAAAACTCCTCTTCGTCCTCAGGTCTGTTAGCTACAATAGCATCACTTGGAACTACCCAAAGACTTACAGCTTCCTTACGGCGCGTGTATACATCGCGGGCGTTTTCAAGTGCTTTTTCGCTGTCGGGGGCATGTAGGCTGCCAGCGTGTTCAAATGGTTTGCCGTTGCGGCTCTGTGTGAAAACCTCCCACAAGGGCCATTGCGTGTCGTTATTATTTGTTTCTGATTTTTCTTCAGTGCTCATACTTTAATTTATTCGTAAATATAAATTGCTTGATCTATTGGCCCCTTATTAAGAGGCTTTTTCTTCACTTAAACGTTGTTTGCGGGCATATTCTTCAGCAGCTTCGCGAACCCATCTGCCATTTTCGTGGGCTTCTTGTTGCGCCTTTATTCTTTCGTCATTCATCGGGCCGTTGCCCTTAACTACGTTCCAAAATTCATCCCAGTCTATTTCGCCAAATTCCCAATGCTCGGTCTCTTCGTTGAATTTCAGCTCAGGATCGGGAATTTCAAGCCCAACAGTATGCGCTTCAGCTACATGCCGGTCAACAAAGCTTTGCCGCAGTTCGTCATTGGTTTTTGACTTCACACCCCATTTAATGAGTTCAGCGCTGTTGGGGGAATCTTCATCGTGGGGACCGAACATCATTAGGGTAGGCCACCACCAGCGATTAACTGCATCCTGAATCATTTCCTGTTGCTCGGGGGTACCTTCTGCCATGGTAGCTACCATTTCGTAGCCTTGCTTTTTGTGGAAACTTTCTTCTTTGCAAATTCGGACCATAGCTCGTGAATAGGGCCCGTACGAACTGCGAGCAAGCATCGTTTGGTTGATTATGGCAGCTCCGTCCACCAGCCATCCGATTACGGCCACATCCGCCCAGCTAAGGGTGGGATAATTGAAAATACTCGAATATTTGGCTTTGCCTTCTAAGAGTTGATTAACCATCTCTTTGCGGCTTGTTCCCAGTGTTTCCGCGGCGCTGTATAAATAGAGGCCATGGCCGGCTTCATCCTGCACTTTGGAGAGCAAAATCATTTTTCGTCGCAGTGAGGGTGCGCGGGTAATCCAATTACCCTCGGGCAGCATGCCTACAATTTCGGAGTGCGCGTGCTGGCTCATCATTCGTGTTAGCTGCTGGCGATAGCGGTCGGGCATCCAGTCTTTGGGTTCGATCTTTTCACCGCTGTCTATACGCTCCTGAAATTTCTCTTTACGTTTTTGCTCTTCCATAACAATTCATTGAGTTCTTATTCACCCCAATAACATATCTATGAACGGTAAAATTCACAAGTAATTTGAGGTTTAATCTTAGCTGAAATCCAAACTGTAATTAAAATGATATTTGGCTCATTATGTACAACATACTATATTAAAGAATGTTAAAGTAGGTTGATTTGTAATCGATATTACATAGAAAAGTCATGAGCCACTCTACCAATAAATCTGCTACTTTAGATCGTCCTGTTGAGGAAAAATTTGACGACCATCTTGGTCTGCAGGATGTGGATTATATTGAGCATTACGTAGGCAATGCCAAACAGGCAGCGCATTTCTATCAAACGGTTTTTGGTTTTGAATTGAAAGCTTACAGCGGACTGGAGACAGGCAGCCGCGATCGCGTTTCGTACTATTTGGAACAAAATAATATTCGGTTTGTGGTTACCTCGGCGCTAAGCAGCAATTCGCCGATTGCCAAGCACGTAGCCAAACACGGCGATGGTATTCGCGATATAGCGCTTGATGTAGAAGACGTAGATCGTGCATACAAGGTTTCGCTGGAGCGTGGCGCCAAAAGCGTAGAGGAGCCTCATGACTTGGTGGATGAATTTGGCACTCTTCGTAAAGCAGCCATTGCCACCTATGGTGATACCATTCATTCCCTTATTAACCGTGTTGAATACAATGGGCCGTTTATGCCTGGCTTTAAACAAAAAGAATCATCACTGGGCTCGGTTGATCCGGTAGGTGTTCAGTTTGTAGATCACTGCGTGGGCAATGTTGAAGAAGGCAAAATGAACCATTGGGTTGATTTTTACCGCGATGTAATGGGCTTTACGCAGTATATTCATTTCGATGACAAAGATATATCAACTGAGTACTCAGCGCTGATGTCGAAAGTGATGGCCGGCGGACGTGGAATGATTAAGTTTCCGATTAATGAGCCGGCCGCTGGTAAGAAGAAGTCGCAAATAGAAGAGTATCTCGATTTTTACGAAGGGCCAGGCGTGCAGCACATAGCATTGCTTACCGGTGATATCATCGAAACCGTGATGAAACTAAAAAACCGGGGCCTTGAATTTTTGCACGTGCCCACCAACTATTACGAGCAACTGGAAGATCGCGTAGGAAAAATTGATGAATCGATTGATAAACTTGAAGAACTGGGCATTTTAGTTGATCGCGATGATGAAGGTTATTTGCTGCAGATATTTACAAAACCGGTAGTTGATCGGCCCACGCTATTCTTCGAAATTATTCAGCGAAAAGGAGCCCGTGGTTTCGGCAAAGGAAATTTTAAGGCCTTGTTCGAGGCTATAGAACGCGAGCAGGAAGCACGAGGAAATTTATAAAAGTGTATTGAGTATAGAGTCGTGAGTGTTCAAAGCTCATCACTTGCGACTTATGACTAAAAAAGAGGTTATTATGATTTATCATCAGCTTGGAAAAATACCCCATAAACGACACACGCAATTCCGCCGCCCAGATGGCGAACTTTACCAGGAACACCTGTTCGGTGCGGAAGGATTTCATGGCTCGTCTTCGCTGCTGTATCATCACAACCCGCCTACACGGGCTATTAAAGTGGAGCGGGGAGAGCAGCTTAAGATCGAAAAATGGGATGAAGGTATGTTGCGCCATCATCACCTGCGAGCTGCAAATATAGAAGAGGGGGGCGATCCAGTGATGGGTCGCAAGGTGCTGCTCTATAATAATGATGTGCAGATTGGAGCCGTGCGGCCAACCGAATCCATGGACTATTTCTACAAAAACGGTGAGCACGATGAACTGCTTTTCATTCATCAGGGTGAAGGGTACGTGCAGAGCATGTTTGGCCGGCTCGATTTTGGCTACGGTGATTACATTTTTATTCCGCGTGGCACTATATATCAGATGGTATTCGAAACCGAAGAAAACCGGATGCTTACAGTCGACTCTACCGGACCGATTGACGTGCCCGATCGTTACCTTTCAGAAAAGGGACAGTTCTTGGAAAATAGTCCGTACTGCGAACGCGATATTCGTCGGCCCGAGGGCGAAAATTTATTCAATGACGAAAAAGGCGAATTTGAAGTTCGTATTAAAAAGCAAGGGCGCTATACCTCATATTGGTACGAGCATCACCCGCTGGATGTAGTAGGGTGGGATGGATACTTGTATCCCTGGATATTCAATATTAAAGACTTTGAGCCCATTACAGGTCGCGTGCATCAGCCGCCGCCCGTTCATCAAACCTTTGAAGGACACAATTACGTAGTATGTTCGTTTTGCCCGCGAAAGTTCGATTATCACCCAAAATCTATACCAGCTCCGTATGCGCACTCTAACGTGGATTCCGATGAGGTTCTATACTATGTTGAGGGCGATTTCATGAGTCGAAAGGGGGTTGAGGAAGCCAGCATTACACAGCACCCTGGCGGCATACCACACGGACCGCACCCCGGCAAGTATGAGGGTAGCATCGGTAAAGAAGAAACTGATGAATATGCGGTGATGATTGATACTTTTAAGCCATTGCACCTAACAACCGAGGCTAAAAAGATTGACGATGACAGCTATCCGTATAGCTGGGTTGAAGGCAAGGAGCGCGATAAGATTGAAGCCGAGGAATAGTTTTCGGAGTGTTATTAATGGGGTGTAGAATTTTATCGATTATTAGTCTAG
>NNSL01000437.1 GCA_003123965.1 Balneolaceae bacterium SMO_bin1 | reverse complement strand
TTTGGGCGGTCCGCTTCGCTCAGGCTCATCATCACCCGATCCCATTTGGCGGTCGGTTTCGCCTTTTTCAATTTTCCAGGCCTTCACATCGGTATACCAGTTGCCTTTATATTCCCGGCTTTGAATGTCGATGTAGGCCGTAAGGCTTTCACCCTCCTGAACGTTAGCCTTATCAATGTTATCACCCCACTGGGTTATACATACTTTTTTTGAATACTGCCCCTCCGTTTCGAGGATAAAATCACGTTTACGCCACGGTCCGTTCTTGCTTTCGCCAGACTGTTCTTCCAGCACTTGATCCACGGTGCCTTTTATTGCTAATTCCATAAATTATTATAGCTTGAGTTTCAGATGTGAGTACGCAGCAAGAATACGCACCATCCCACTGCTTATCAACTCCAATCTGAGGCGATTGCAACTATTTTAGCACGCGGGTGTACCCGTAAAGAGGCCGCTATTTTTGCATGTTACCGGGCGTCATGGCAGGGTAGTCGGCCATGGTATACGACACATTCAAATTTTTCTTTACGCTTACAATTTCCATTCGAGCCTCTTCACCGGATTCAAGGTTCTTGGTGGTCATAGCCATTAGCATACCCTGCGGGTAATTTTCGGGAATTAGCCCTTTAATTTGCTTGGTATTAGCATTGGCTTTAAACATGCTCTGCATACCATAGGTATTTTCGCGCGTCACCCAAACTTCGGTAGTGCTTTGTGCGTCCTGCATCCGGTAACCGTCGCAGTTATAGCCCGCAATGGTTTTGCTACCGATTTTTTCATAGCCTTCCCATTGGTTAACCTCATCCCAGTCCACCTCTTCTTGCTGTTGGAGTGATGAATCCTCCAGCGATTTTGCCATACTCAGTGCCTGTTTCCAGTCGTAAGCAAACGAAAACTTTCCGTCTTCGCTTTCCATGAGCATAATCATGGCGGCGTTGGAATAATCATAGATTAGAAAAAGCGATTCGCTGTTTTGCTGCATATCACCGCCCCGAATTTTTGTACCGGTGTACTCGGCGCCTTCTTTAAAGTGCATATCCAGGAACATCGGCTCTTCTTCAGACCCATCACTGTTTTTAGTCGTTATTTTCATTGTTGATACGATGTCAAAATCGTAGCTATCTAATGTCTCTACGTTGCTATTAAAAGCAAACGGCATGTTAATTCCGGATGAACCATCGGCCTCCATATCGCCAAAAACGGTGTTCCAGGAATCTTCAACCATTCGGTCGGCTGCTTTCTGCATTTCTTCATCAATTTTTTGCTCGGCTTTATTTTCCAGAGCTTCCTGCGCTTTCTTCTTAAGCTTTTTAAAAATCTGTGCTTCAGCATCAACAGTAAGTGTTGCAGATAAAAAAACAGCCATCAATAGTGCGGTGATATATTTCATAATGCCCTCCATTGGTATTGTGTGATAGGATGAATATTATAACGTTACCTAAAATTGGATTAAAAAGGGATAGTCTTAAGAAACTCTAATGAACCTTCACTCATCTTCTGCTTCTACTAGATTCATTTTTTTGTTGCTTTAAGTTTTACTCATGAATACTGATAAAAAACTTCTAATTCTTGGCACGGTTTGGCCAGAACCAGAGTCTTCGGCCGCTGGGCAGCGGATGATGCGGCTAATTGAATTGTTCTCTTCGGCAAATTGGTCGATCACCTTCGCTTCTACAGCATCTAAAAGCAACTACTCTGCTGATTTGTCCCACCTTGGGGTGCAAACGGTCTCGGTAAAAATGAATAGCTCTTCGTTTGATAGTTTTATAACGGAGTTGAAGCCCAAAGCGGTCTTGTTTGATCGTTTTCCCGTAGAAGAGCAGTTTGGATGGCGTGTGGCAGAGCACTGCCCCGATGCCATTCGCATTCTTGACACCGAAGACCTGCATTGTCTGCGTCGCGCCCGTGCGAAATCCGTGAGGCAAAATAAGCCGTTTGATATCAACTATCTCTTGCAACAAGATGCAGCAAAGCGGGAAGTAGCGAGTATATTTAGGAGTGATTTATCCCTGATTATATCGGAATTTGAGATGGATATTTTAGCCCGATTTTTTGGGGTGGATATAAGCATATTGCATTATCTGCCGTTTATGCTTGATGCAGTGAGCGATGAAGAGCGAAAGCAATGGCCTTCGTTTAAAGATCGCGAAGGTTTTATGACTATTGGCAATTTTAAGCATGCGCCTAATTGGGATTCGGTGCAGTATCTTCGCACCGAAATTTGGCCGCTGATTCGCAATCAAATGCCGAGTGCCGAGATGTGTGTTTACGGAGCATATCCGACAGATGAAGCCCAATCGCTTCATCAACCTGACACCGGATTTTTTATAGAAGGGCGTGCAGAAGATGCTAAATCGGTTATGAAAAAGGCGCGTATTTGCTTGGCACCGCTACGATTTGGGGCGGGATTGAAAGGTAAGCTGGCTGAAGCTATGCAGTGCGGCACGCCCAACGTAACCACGCCAATCGGCGCTGAGGGTATGGCAGGAGAAATGGAATGGAGTGGGACAGATAGCTGAAACCCCTGAAGAAATTGCCCAAGCTGCGGTTACCTTGTATGGAAACCAGAAGCAGTGGCAGAGCGCCCAGCAGCAAGGGCAACAGATTATTAATCAGCGCTTTAACAGCACAAAGTTAGGCCCTGATTTGCTGAAAAGGGTAGAGCAGATCAGGCAGAATTTGAAAACGCATCGGCGGGACAACTTTGTTGGGGCTATGTTGCAGCATCATACCGCAGCCAGCACCAAGTTTATGGCAAAGTGGATTGAGGAAAAAAACAGAGGGGAAACATAATGGTACTGCTGATTGTAGCTATTTTATTAGCTGTAGCTTTTGGCGTATGGCTGTGGAAAGGGCCACTGGCAAAATCGGCCGATTCCCTGCAGGAGGGCGGCAGCAGTACAACAGAATCTTATGTGCTTGTAGTGTTAATGCTCGTGATTTTTGCTGCTACTATTTATATGCTGGTATACGTTGTGGGATAAGTTTAATGCTTTCGCAAGAAGGCAATAGAAGTTTGATTAAAATCTTGCGGTCGCTCAATATTGCATACATGTCCACATTGTTCTATCACACTTAGTGCTGCTTTTTTATGCGATTGTACAATGTTGCGCACCGGTGGCAGAAACAGGTGATCTTCACTACCCATCACATATAGGGTGGGAATGGACAACTCTTTTTCTCGAAAATATTTGAGCAGTGGATTCACGCGATGCGTCAAGTTAAACCATTTTATAAACTCTTTCTTAGCCAGCTTTTGCGCTTCATTAACAAAAAGGCTGCGCGATTCTGAATGATGCTTGCGCGGCATCACAATCCATGCAAATAGTTTATAAAGCCACATAAATGGCACAACTTTTTTGAAAAGGTGACCGAGCTTTACAAGAAATTTTGAGCGCGTGTTGAGTCGCATAATAGCACCGCACATAACCATAGACTGTACGCGGTTGGGAGCAAGCTCACCTATGGTGCGAATGATGATAGTGCCCATGGATACACCCACAAAATGCGCCTTGTCTATCCGGGCATCATCCAGCACCGCAATAATATCCTGCGCCACCATTTTGAAAGAGTAGTCTTCCTCGTAGTATTTTTGCAGGGCGTCCTGCGATTTTCCATGACCGCGTAAATCAACCAAAAGCACGTTGAAATATTTACGGAAGGCCTTCAGCTGTTTGAACCAAATGGACGAACTGCCGCCGGCGCCGTGGATAAAAACAACCCAGTCGGCGTTATCATCTTTTTTATATGTTTTATAGTACAGCATAAATAACGTGTTGTTAAGCACGGTTAACGTGCAACTCCACCAGTAAGTTTCAGTTGCTGAAAAATTTCCTGCTTCCGCCTCTATTCTGTTAAGGTAGCGGTACTGGAGGACGGCAGCAAAATTTGGCCGGCACTTTCGATACTTTGCTTGTTAACCACGCTGAGCACAGCCGCAATAAATTGTCCGTTTTCGTTTTCCTGCGGAATTGCAATAGTCTGCTTCCATCCCGGATGAATTTGGGTTTCCCAGCTATTGCCATACTTCATTTTAACGATCACCCGCCAAGGGGTGAAGAGTTCGTTGGGGGAAACGTAATGACCATGCGGCTGTCAATTCGCTCAATAGAAGCCCGGGGTTGAGGCGGATGGCCCTCAGCTAACCACGGTGTAGCAGGTACCAAAGCCGGCTGGTCATAGGCATGATTAATTAGATGCGATGCCACATTGCCAGAATTTTTCATTAATGCCTGCATGCTGAAATGAACGTGCCCGGTAGCTCCGTTTTGCGAGCGGGTTCGTTCAATTTGTTGTGAAATTTCACTGGCATTCCAACTGGCCCCTACCTGACTGGTATATAAACCGGGCCACAGGTGGCGATCGTACATATTTTGCTGCTGCCACCAATCCAAGAGTACGGGGAAGCTTTGGGCCGGTTGGTTAATGGGCCAGTACAGCTGGGGACTCATGTAGTCAACCCAGCCTTCATTAAGCCACTTGCGTGCATCAGCGTAGATATTTGCAAACGCATC
>NNSL01000247.1 GCA_003123965.1 Balneolaceae bacterium SMO_bin1 | reverse complement strand
GTTTTTATCAGCCTTTGCGGCCATCCGCTCAATATTACTACGCACTTTGTCTTCATCAACCAGCAGCTGCGGTTCCGAGATTGTTTTCATGGGCAGAGTCTTATTTGTTGCAACTAATTGTTGTCGGCGTTGTTCTGCTGGCTTTCACGTTCAGACATGGTTTCTGCCGTTTCAATCACTTTATTCCAGACTCTAAATATATTTGCGTGAGTGATCTTACGAATGTCATCACGCGTATAGCCGCGGTCGAGCAATTCAGCAATGAGGTTGGGATAGGCAGAGACATCTTTAAGTCCAGTTGGCAACGTATTGCCTACGCCGTCATAATCGGAGCCGATGCCCACATGATCGATGCCCACGAGATTCACCACATGATCAAAGTGGTCTGCAACATCCGAAACGGTGGCAAAGTGATAGTTTTGCTGCCATGTTTCTTCAATAAGGTCTTGTGCTTCTTCCGACGATCGCTCCAGATTTTCTTCCTCTAAACGACGCTGAATTTGCGCATTTACACTGTCAGCGCTCACGCGAGAGGTATCGCTGATAAAGTTTGATCCAAAGTTGATCATAATTACGCCATTATTTTCTGCCAGTCTGGTGATCATGGTATCACTCATATTCCGCTCAAAACCGGGCGTAAAGTAACGGGCAGAGGAGTGAGAGGCGATAACAGGCGCTTCGGTCACTTCCATTACGTCAAAAAAGGCACTGTCGGTTACGTGAGAAATATCAACCATAATGCCAACACGATTCATTTCTCGAACCACATCTTCACCAAATGAGCTCAGCCCATTGTGGGTATTCTGGGTGGTATCATATGATGAATCACTGATTTGATTGTCTTTGGAATGAGCCAGGGTGATGTAGCGAATGCCCTTGTCATACAAGCGCTGCACATTTTCCAGGTCATTGCCAATTGGTGCTCCGTTTTCCAATCCCATAGGCAATGAAATGACCCCATTTTGATTCTGTTGCTCAACCTGTTCGGGTGATGTGGCAATTGCAAATTTTTCAGGGTGATCTGTTGCGAGCCCGCGAACAATAGAAATAAGGCTGTCTGCCACATTCATGGCATTACCGGTTCCCTGATATCGTGCAGGAATATAGATGGACATAAAAGGAGCATCGAGTCCGCCGGCCTGCGCTCTGTCGTAGTCAAAATCGCCGCTATTCGTTGAACCGGAAACGTCTTGAGGGTTCGACCGCAAACGATAGGGCAGGTCCACATGGCCGTCAACGATAATAAATTCTTGTGCCAGGGTATCAGCCTGTTCCTCAAAACTTTCTCGTTCACGAGAACAGGAAAACAGGAACAGCACAATGAGAAAGTAGACGGAAATTGACGAAAATTTATTCATAGCGTTTTTAATTTTTGGTTAAATGCGATGCAAAAATGTATAAAAGCTCCCTTACATTTGAAATTTCTTTTCAACTATTAAAAAAGCTTTTACAACATGAATCAGGCGTTAAGTTTATACTTAATTCCTCATTAGGGCAAAGATCAATATTAACTTTTTTATGTCCACCCATTCGGTTCTGAAAAGGACGCTCATTATTCTTTTAACGATACTCTTTTTGCAAGGCTGTGGTGAAGATTTCCGCAGTTCTTCTCCAGCGGATTCCGGCTCCCAAATTGAATCGATTACGGAGGCTATATCAGCTGATTCCATTGAAGCAAATATTCGAACACTGGCTGGCTTCAGAACGCGCCACACCACCTCTGATACTACGAGTGATTCAGTTGGGATTGGGGCAGCTCGGAGATGGATTTACGATAAAATGGAGCATTACAGCCGGCAATCTGAAAATCGCTTAACGGTAACATACGACCGCTATGTGCAAGAACCCGAAGGAAACCTCGAAAAACCAGTTGAGATTGTAAATGTGGTCGGTGTGCTGCACGGCACCCAGCTTGAATCAAAAGATCGAAGGTATGTGGTTAGTGCTCATTACGATTCCCGTGTTTCTGATGTTATGAATGATACAAGTTATGCCCCCGGTGCAAATGATGACGCCTCGGGAACGGCGGCCGTTCTGGAATTGGCTCGTGTTATGTCGAAGCATGATTTCGACGGCACCCTGATATTTATGGCTGTAGCAGGAGAGGAGCAGGGTTTATACGGGGCACAGCATTATGCCCGGCAGGCGCGTTCGGCTAATAAAAATATTGCCGCCATGGTTACCAATGATATCATTGGAAATACAGTTGCACCAGATGGTTCAACAAATGATAATGAAGTGCGTGTATTTGCCCAAGGCATTCCCGCTGCAGACACGCTTTCTCGCTATCACCAAATGCTGCTGTATACCGGCGGTGAAAATGACACCCCCTCCAGGCAGCTTGGACGTTTTATATACCGGGTAGCACAGAATTATATGCCCAACTTTAACGTAAATATGATTTACCGCAAGGATCGATATCTGCGCCGTGGAGATCACTCCGCTTTTCTTGAAGAGGGATATCCTGCTGTGCGATTTAGTGAGCCCAACGAATATTATGAGCGCCAGCATCAGGACGTTCGTATAGTCGACGGTGAGCAGTATGGAGACCTTCCTGAATTCGTTGATTTTTCCTACGTGGCTAATGTAACCCGCCTGAATGCAGCAGCACTAGCTACCCTTGCCAACGCCCCCGCACGTCCCCGAAAAGTGCGTATGTCCGTTAAGAAGCTTGAAAATAACACTACGCTGATGTGGAAAGCCAATAAAGAACCTGATCTTAAAGGGTATGAAATTGTATGGCGTAAAACCCATGCTCCTTACTGGCAGCATCAAGAATTTGTGGGCGATACCACCCAAGCCACTATAGAAAATGTATCGAAAGATAATTATTTGTTCGGGGTGCGGGCTGTAGATAAAAAGGGTCATAAAAGCCCGGCCGTATATCCGCTACCCGCCTGGTAGCTAGTTCACATTCGCTGGTGAGATGTGATTTTTAAGAAAAGCTTTCACTGCTTTGGTATCTTTTTTGCTAAGGTATACGTTACGCCCTTCGAGCCGAAACATGCAAAGTGTATTTTCGGAGTCGGTAAAGCTAATCATAAACTGAACGGCTGAGGATCGCGGAAAAACTTTCCAGATAGGTGGGGCCGTGCGGATTTGAATATCCTCTATGGTTTCAATATCAAATAGTTCTTCCTGTTGTATCTCTGAGGACTTATTGTAAGTTATGGTCAAGTTTTTGTTATCAACGGCTAGATCAATGCTGTCTATTCTGCTGCGTTTCTGCAAAAATGCTAACACAAATCCGGCAAATCCAGCAAAAGCAAAAAGCCGGAATAAACCTCCCAAAAGGGCATTGTCAAATAAAATAAACAGAGCTGTGAATAGTACGGCAATGGCCACTGATCCCATCATAATCCATTCCCAAGTTGGCGAAATATACTCTTGCACGCTGCATTTTTTTTCCATCCGTTAATAATTTAAGTTTCACCAGTAATTATTCAATTTTTGCTGAAGCGCTAACTTAAATTAAATGCCTGTCAATGTCAGCTGGAAAAAATAACCCCAAAATGCCCAGAACTACCATCCAAATTGCTGCCGTGTTGATGATTATATTACTGCTTGTGTGGTACTTTATGCTGTAATTTGCTGCATTAAAAGCTTAGTACGCAACACATTCACTGACTAAACAGTCTCTAAGTTTACTGAGACATGGAAACACTTGAAGAGGACTTGATATCAAATAATCGGTATTTGGTTCGGTTTGCCCAATCCAAAGAGGATTTGCAAAAAGCTCAGCGCCTTCGATATCGTGTATTCAATATTGAGTTAGGAGAGGGGCTTAACGGATCACATCAACTGCAGCTTGATGTGGATAAATACGATGACCAATGCCACCATTTGATGGTAATAGAACGGGCGGAAAACGAGGTTATCGGCACCTATCGCATGCAAACATATGAATCGGCCGCTGGAAATAACGGCTATTACACCGCTAATGAATTTAATATATCAGCCTTGCCGGATACTATTTTGAAGCAGTCAGTTGAAGTAGGGCGGGCCTGCATTGATGCTCAACACAGGAATGGCCGCGTACTATTTTTCTTGTGGCGCGGCCTTGCCAAATATATGACCTACTTTAACAAGCGCTATTTATTGGGATGCTGCTCGCTTACCAGTCAATCACCCCAAGAGGCGTGGAACGTACAGCAATATCTTATCAATCACGGGCATCTTCACAAAAATCTGCAGGTTGAAACGCAGCAGGAGTACCATTGTGCCAGAAAAGAGCCGAATAAAGAAGCGATAGCCCACATTATACTGCCCAAATTATTCAGGTTGTATATGGATTTGGGAGCAAAAGTGTGCAGCCCACCAGCTCTTGATGCAGAATTTAAAACCATAGATTACCTGGTTTTGCTTGATATTGAATCGCTCGATGAGCGTGCACGTTTATTATTTTTTAACTGACGCCTATGGACACGCTGCGTGCTTTTTTCCGACTTTTGGCAATCATTGGCATAACGTTATTGGCCGTTCTTCTGCTGATTTTAGGCACGCCTATTTTGTTT
>NNSL01000315.1 GCA_003123965.1 Balneolaceae bacterium SMO_bin1 | reverse complement strand
TTAACTCTGCTATTGCATCTCGCTCGGGCGGCAGTGACGGTATCGGTTTTGCCGTGCCCTCGAACCTGGCGCAGGATGTGATGAAATCGCTCATCGAAAACGGTGAAGTAGTACGCGCACAGCTCGGCATTTACGGCCGCGACCTCAACCCGTACGCTTTCCCGTGCTCTTGGCCTTGAAAGCACACAAGGGGGGTAATTGTGAATAGCGTTAGCGACGATTCACCCGCCGAGGATGCTGGCCTGCAGCAGGGTGATGTTATTAAAACCCTGAATGGCAATCCAATACAGAGTTATGCCAACTTCCGCACCTCTATTGCCACCTCCGACCCCGGCGATGAAGTTACTCTGGGTATTATCCGCGATAATGAGGAAATGGATATAGAAGTAACCCTTGGCCGGCGTGATCAAGAAACTACGGCCCAGAATCAAGATAACAATCAGCAGGATATGGAAAAGAACCTCGGTTTCCGGGTTGATGAGCTCACACCTGATATTGCCCGTCAGCTGGACCTCGAGCCCAGTCAGCAAGGTGTTGTAGTTACAAACGTAAGCCAAGGCAGCAACGCCTATCAGCAAGGGCTGCGACGCGGAGCGGTCATCACCCATGTAAATAAGGAGCAAATTGAAAGCGTCTCTGATTTCATGGATCGCATGAACGACGTGGCCAACGAAGAGGATGCTGTAGTACTACTACAAGTGCTCTGGCAGGGAACGAACCAGTACATCGCGTTTGAATTATAATTAGCGAATACAAGATATTAATTGACGGAGCCCCTCCCCAACGGAGGGGCTTTTTTTATGACAGGATGACGATTTGCATACCTAAGCTTGCCAAATAGTAAGAAAGCTGAATGATGGCATTTAATTTGCTTTCTTATAAGTGAAATTCGGCAAGTACAATAAAAGCTGCTTATGGACTATAAAGACTATTACGACATACTGGGCGTTTCGCGCAATGCTTCTGAAAAGGAGATAAAAAAAGCGTATCGCAAAAAGGCGGCAAAGTATCACCCCGATAAAAACCCCTGATGACCCGTCGGCCGAAGATAAATTTAAAGAAGTGGGTGAAGCGTATGAAGTACTCAGCGATCCTGAAAAACGCGAGCTTTACGACAAAGCCGGTAAAGACTGGAAAAAATATAAGCGGGCACAGGATGCCGGCGGCGGCCGTGGCGGCTTCGACTGGTCGCAGTATGCACAGCAAGGGCAAGGCCGCGGATTTGGCGGGCAGCAGCAATCATACCGCGTAAACATGGACGATATGTTTTGGCGGTGCTTCCGGTCAAGGCGGCGGTTTTTCCAGCGTTTTTCGAGACGCTTTTTGGCGGAGGCGGCGGTGGCAACCCCTTTGGCGGGCAAGCCCGTCAAACGCGGCAGGGCCAGCAGTTTCGAGGCCGTGCCCAACAACAAAAACGCAAGCAGCCTCGCAAGAAAAATATCACGGCCACTGCTTCTATTTCACTCAAAGAAGCTTACGAAGGAACGAGTCGCACCGTACGCGTAGGCGGCGAAAAAATGAAAGTAAAAATTCCGGCCGGCATCAGCGACGGTCAAAAGCTAAAATTGAGAGGCAAGGGCTCGGCCACAGCTGCAGGCGGGCCGCGCGGGGACCTGCTTCTGGCGATCAACATAAACATGCCCGACCAATACGAGCGCAAGGGCAACAACCTGTATTACACGCACCCCATCGACATTTATACGGCTGTGCTGGGCGGCGAAACCACGGTTGAAACCCTCAGCGGCAAAGCCAAGCTGAATGTACCCGCCGGCACCTCGGGCGGCAAGCTTTTTAAGCTGAAAGGGCTGGGCATGCCGGAATTCAGAAATGCATCAAAGAAGGGCGATTTGTATGTGCGCATCCAAATTGAAGTGCCGCAAAACCTGACCGAGGAACAAAAAGAGCAGTTTAAAAAGATGGCCGAGGCGTAATCAGGTAGTTCTCTCGCTTCCGGTTTTAACATTTACATACACGGAGGCCGCCAGCGCCGCTACAAACAGGATGCCCGTCCACAAATTAACCGTAGATGCCGAAAAGTTGAAGCCGGTCCACAGCTCTGCCAAAAACTCAATGTATGAATTCGGCATGTCGGTATATCCCAGCTCCCGGCGCACCTGCCAGTGCCAGTCGGTGCAGGGGCAATAGCCAAACCCATACCAGATACCCAATATAACCCACGAAAAAGCCGTTAATAAAAGCGTAAGCAGATTCAGCCGTCGGGTTGATTTCCAGATCCATCCAAACAGATTGAACAGAATCAATCCTGTATGAAAAACAATAAAAGCAACGTTCAAAAGTTCATACATAGCACGTCATTAAGAAATCATAAATGATTTGTATGGCTGACGAAATCGTTTTACCATCAAAGGTAATTTAAAAATTTACAAACCGATATTTTATGATCTTCCTGATTGTTCTATTCTCATTTTTGCTGACGTTTATGCCCGCCAATGATTCCCAAATGTGGGGTAAAAACGGGCATCGTGTGGTTGGAGATATCGCCGCACAGTACCTCAATGATGATGCAGCTGCAGCCGTAGATCGCATACTCGGTGATGAATCGATGGCCATTGCCAGCACTTGGATGGACGAAATTCGCTCGGATCCCGCCTACGATTATACTAATGATTGGCACTGGGTAACCATCCCCGACGGCATGACCTACGCCGAAACCGAGAAAAACCCCAATGGTGATCTCATCAACGCAATAAGAACCATCACCGAGGAGCTAAAAAGCGGCAATCTTTCACCGGAAAAAGAAGCCGAACACCTGAAGATGCTTATTCACTTGATCGGTGATATTCACATGCCGCTGCACGTAGGCACCGGTGAAGACCGCGGCGGAAACCAGGTTGAAGTGCGCTGGTTTTGGGAGTCTTCAAATTTGCACCGCGTCTGGGACAGCGGCATGATTGAAGAACAAAAGCTCAGCTATACCGAGCTTTCCGAAAGCGTGAACTACGTCACGGAACAAGAAGTGCAGCAGCTGCAAAACAGCACCGTGCTAGATTGGGCTCGTGAGTCGATGGAGCTTCGCGACCAAGTGTATGATTTGCCCGAGGATAACAATATCAACTACGAGTACATGTACCACAATTGGGAAACCGTAGAACGGCGGCTTAAAGAAGCGGGCATTCGCCTGGCCGGTGTACTAAACGAGATTTATGGTTAAGAATTATCATTGTGCGGGGGATTTCTGTCCCTCGCTATTCACGACCGAATACCTCTTTCATCACGTCCTGATGGATTTTCATCGCGTCCTCACCAAACAGCACAAAACGAATCAGTTTTACCTTTTCTAAATCCCGGGCTGCCTCTCCAATTGTTTTGAATGCCACGCGTGCCGCATCTTTGATGGGATAGCCAAACGCCCCGGTTGAAATAGCCGGAAATGCCACGCTGTCGATGTCATTTTCTTCGGCTCGCTGCAGCGCATTTTCATAGCAGTTCGCCAGCAGTTCATCTTCAGGCTTATCGCGCCCGTATACCGGACCCAGACAGTGAATCACATATTCGTTCGGCAACTCATGCCCGCCGGTAATAACCGCTTCTCCCGGTTTGATAGGTGCCATGGGCGCGGCTTCTTCTGCCAATCCTTTTCCGGCCGCCCGGTGAATGGCTCCTGCTACTCCACCCCCAATTTTAAGCTGCGCATTGGCCGCATTCACCACCGCCTGTATATCATCCTGGCTGGCGATATCTCCGCGTTTCAGTTCAAACGTGATATTTTCAATCTTGATGGCTTCCATAGTATTACAGCTTGATTTCTATTCTTGTCTTAAAAACATAACAAACAGCAGGATGCAAATCATTTTGTTCTGCCAACTTGGTTTTAAAATATTAATTCTATGATGACCAGTGTAAATAATGACATCGCAGTGCCAATTTGAATAATATTATTATGTAAAACTGTAAAATCGGCAGACTTCCAACCATGGTATGATATTGGCACTTAAAGAAGTAGAAAAATAAAACCAAAGAATTTTAAATAATTCGATTATGAATTTGAACAAATTTACGCTGAAGGCGCAGGAAGCCGTGCAGGCCGCGCTGGAAATTGCCGCCGGAAATAATCACCAGGCGGTAGAACCAGCTCATATACTGCTGGCCTTGCTTTCTGACACAGAAAATGTAGTAAATACTATTTTAAATAAGATCGGAGTACGTATTCCGCAGCTCAAAAACGAGCTGGATAAGCGCATTGATTCACTTCCCGTGGTGAAAGGTGCTTCGGTTTCGGGACAATATTTGTCAAATAATTCTAAAGAGCTTTTTGATGCCGCCCAAAAAGCGGCCGATAAGCTCGGCGATGAATACATCAGCTCCGAACACGTGCTCATCGGCATGCTCGATTCTAAAAGCGAAACTGGCAACCTGCTGAAGCAGCACGGCGTTAAAAAGGACGATGTGCTTACCATTTTACAGGACGTCCGCGGTTCCCAAAAAGTAGACGATCCCAATGCCGAAAGCCGCTATAACGCCCTTGAAAAATATGCGCGCGACCTAAACGAACAGGC
>NNSL01000267.1 GCA_003123965.1 Balneolaceae bacterium SMO_bin1 | reverse complement strand
GTGTGCCTTGGGCAGATGCTGTGAATATGGGTTCACTTCTTGGTACCAAGGTAGTATTAAATGAATTTGTTGCCTACACTCAACTTTCTGAGCTTGTTCAAAATGGTGCTCTAACGGAGAAAACAATTACCATGGCTACCTTTGCCCTTTGTGGATTTGCGAATTTTTCGTCCATTGCTATACAAATTGGCGGCATTGGTGGCCTAGCACCCAGCCGTAAATCAGAACTGGCGCAATTTGGACTTTTGGCCGTTTTTGCGGGCACACTTGCCAATCTTATGACCGCCACTATTGCTGGCATGTTATTTTATGGATAAAAAATTAAAATAACATTATTCAAATCTGCCGTTATCGGATTGTTTGTGGCATCTATTTTCTTAGTGGGTTGCAACGGAACTGATGGTACCGGGCAACAAAGCATGCAACTTGCACGCGTGGGTTCGACCTACCTGACACTCGATGAAGCAAAAAAGAATATTTCTGCCTTTGCTTTTAGCCAAGATAGTGCAGAAGCCATTGATAACTATCGCGAACAGTGGATTCAACAGCAAATATTGCTCAAAGAAGCCCAGAACCTAAACTTAGCTGATAGGTCTGAAGTTCAGAATAGGTTGCAAAATGCTCGAAAAGAAGTGCTAATGCGTGCTCTAAAAGACGTAATTGTGAGCCGATATGCCAGCCGTAATGAAATTAGTGATACAGAAGCGCAGGCTTACTATCAGCAAAATCAGGATCAACTTTTGCTTAATGAGCGATATATAAAATTCAGGCACCTCCAGAATGCTAACTTAAGCGCAATGCGCCAGGCACGAAATTGGATTGAAAATGACTCTTCTTGGACTACTGTACTAACTGAGTTTGACCAAAATCCCCAAGAAAAGATTACGCAATCCCAACGCTTCCATCCTATTTCTACGATATTCAACGATATACACGTGATGAAGCAATACGCTACTTCACTTGATTCCAGCCAAATATCGCCTATACAGCGCCACCAAGGGGTTTACCACCTGATCCAAATTATTGATGTTCGGGAAGCCGGCGAACCTGCCGATGCCAGCTGGTTTTTGGATGAAATCAAACAATGGCTTATGCAGGAAAAACAGCGCAAGTATTACAATTCGTACGTAAAAAACCTTTAGTCTTGAGGCGCGCGAAAGCAATGAAATTGAGGTATTCAACGTTAACAATTCTACTAACTAATCAGATTATTGAATTCAATCACTAGTATGTATCGATCTATCATTTTCGGAATCTTCTTTTCTCTTATTTTATGCACTACAGCCGCCGCTCAACAGCAAACGCAAGGCAATGCCAAATCGCTCGATCAAATTGTAGCTGTAGTTAACGATCACATCATTCTCAAGTCAGAAGTTGATCAGCGTGTGCAGGAGTATGTTTACCAAATGCAGCAGCGCAACAACCGTAATATTCAGTTTGATAAAGGCATGTGGTATTCAACGCTGGAAGATATGGTACGGAATTATGTACTCTTGGATCAGGCTAAAATCGATTCAGTGACCGTGCCCGACGCGCAGGTAGATCAGATGATTGACCAGCGAATTAATCAGATTGTGCAGCAGGTTGGCAGCAGATCAGCATTTGAACAGCAAATGGGAAAAAGTATAATTCAACTCAGAGCCGAGCTGCGAGAGCAATACCGCGAAGACCTGGTTATTCAGAAATTTCGCCGTTCTAAAATGCAGGAAATTGAGATAACACGCCCAGAAGTTGAAGAATATTTTAAGAGTATACCAGAAGACTCATTGCCTACTATACCCGAGCAGGTGGCGTTGTCTCAAATCGTAGCCATCCCTCCTCCCAATGATAATGCCCGCGAGGAAGCACTTGAATTAGCAAAACAGCTGCGCGATTCCGTTGTGAATCACGGAAAATCGATAGAAGAAATGGCGCGCAAATACAGCGACGGTCCCTCTGCATCGCAAGGCGGTAAAATTGATATGTATCCACTAGATCAGCTGGCCCCGGAATACTCGGCTGCTGCCTCTGCGCTTGAGCCCGGTGGAATTTCTGAAGTTGTTGAAACCTCTTTTGGATTCCACATCATACGGTTAAATAATCGCCAAGGTGATCAAATTGATACGAACCATATTCTCATCAGCGTAGACCAGGAAAACTATAACAATCAGGCTGCTATTGACAACTTAACGGCGATTCGGGACAGCCTCCTTGAAAATGAAGATGCCTCTTTCTCTGAAACAGCACGCAATCGATCAGAAGATCCCAATACGGCTCCCCAAGGTGGGCGTATTTTAAACCCGCAATCCGGTAACCGTATGCTCGCACTTGATCAACTTGATCCCGCATTGTACCGAATCGCATTGCTGCTTGAGGAGGAAGGCGATATTTCTACCCCAAAACCATTCACCATTGGCACGCAAAATAACCAGCAACGTGCCTATCGAATTGTACGGCTCGATGAACATGTGCCGCAGCATACCGCCAACCTTGAGGACGATTACCAACAGATAAAAAGTAATGCGCTTGATGCCAAAAGATACGAGGCGCTCAGTAAGTGGATATCTCAGCTCAAAGAAGATGTTTACATTGAGTACAAAATACCGATGCCTGAACAGTATACGACGGTTCAAAATTAGTGACACATACGTTTAAAGGCTGATCTCTAAATACCTAAGTAAAGTTCTGGTATGTGTGCTTGTTCCTTGCAGGAATGAACGTGCGTAAATACCTGATGGCTTGATAGACAGATTGGAGTTGAAAGGCGAATGCTTCTATCATATAGATAATGCTCCCAAATTATAGCTGACAAATTTTAAAACCGCTTCTTGTACGCGCGCATTTAGTCGCTATAAAAGTGCTTGCGTTCAATCATTGATGCAACCTGCTTCGGAACGAGATCATCAATAGATCTGCCCGTGGCGATATTTTTTCGAATTTGTGTTGACGAAACTTTTACCGGTTCATGGTCAACAAAAGTAGTGTGTTGAAGTAAATCTCCACTTTCTGCAGAATGATCAACGCCCGGCCTATCTGCCACCAGCAAATGGCAATATTCAAGAATATTTGACCATTTGTACCAGTTTTTGAAAGAGACATACGAATCTTTGCCCATGCACAAAAATAATGCATGCTGGGGATAAAGATTTCTAAGCTTTTTAACAGTATTTATGGTGTAGCAAGGCTTAGGTAAGGTAGTCTCTAAATCACTAATCCGAACGTTATTAAATGATTCAAAAGCTGCCTGCAGTAATTTAAAGCGGGCTGAATATGATTCGTTCGGTGCTCTATTTTTGTGCGGTGGATCAGGATTTAGAAATACCCAGAGCTCGTCAATCTCACCGCTGTTTAGAAAAGAATTTGCTATCGAAATATGCCCATTATGAACGGGATCAAACGTACCGCCAAATATGCCGATGTTCCGAGATTGTTCTGCCATATCATTTATTGATCGGCGGAAGTAGTTTGCTGATTGTTTGGGGGATTACCCAGTTCCGCCAAGGCTGCACGAGCATCATCTACATTATCTTCGGCCTGCGTGCGATTTTCTCCATTTGGAAATAGCTGTAAATAGGTTTCGTAGGTGTCAATCGCTTTTTGGTACCGCTCCCGCTGGCTTGACTGTACACTTCGGCTGGCATATTCATTATAAGCTGCAATTTCGCGGACAAGTGCCTGTTCCGCCCACTGTGTTTCGGGGTATTGATTTACCGTCAAATCGTAGTAAACAATGGCGGCCTCATACTGGTCAAGGCGCATGTATAGCTGCGCGGCTTCGTAGTGTTTATGGGCTAATTTGGAGCGCATCTCACTTAAATAAACTCCTGCTTGATCTGCATATTCAGAATTTGGAAACTGTGAAAGGAAAATCCGGAATTGCTCGATGGCTCTGCGCGTATATTGCTGGTCGAGCTTATAACGCGGGCTCATATTAAAGTATGAGAGTGCCTCTTTAAAAGCTACTTCTTCCCTGCGATCGGCCTGAGGGTAAAGAGAAATGAATCGATTATAAGTATCGGCCGCCAGCAAATACTGCTCGCTTTGAAAATAAGATTCGGCCAGGTAATAATACGAACTTCGCGCATAGTCGGTGCCACGAGCCGTACTTATTACTGATTCGAAGGCTTGTGCTGCATCACGATAGTTTTCGGCTCTGAACTGTTGTAATGCTTTTTTGTAGGCTACATCAACTGTATCGCCTGGCTGAATGAGTTTATCATTCTGGCAACCGGAAATTGCAAATGCACTTACCACCAGAAGCAGTACTAGTTTGGAAAAAGCGTTAAGGCTTGAGCGTGTGGAAATCAATATTCTCTGTTTTTTAGGTTAGTTAAGAATCGAATCAAATCTTGTTTATAAGGGTTATCATCAAATGAATCAATGAGTTCGAAAGCACTATCATAATGTTTCTGAATTTCTTGGCGGGCCGATTCTATTATACCAAGACGGCCATATAAATCTATTATTGTTTGTACATCAGAATCAGAAACATTGTCTTTGTCAAAAATCTGGTGCAACTTCTTTTGTTGTTCGGTGCTTCCTCGTTTGAAGTGAAAG
>NNSL01000221.1 GCA_003123965.1 Balneolaceae bacterium SMO_bin1 | reverse complement strand
CTACTGCTACCTGATGATGCCGTACTTTCAACCTGACTGCTGACGGCCCCTTCATTTTTTTCAGAGACAATACCTGCTTCATCCAAAACTTCCTGACCAACGTATATCGGGGCTTTAAAACGAACCGCCAAGGCAATTGCATCGCTGGGGCGGGCATCCTGTTCAATTTCCTCCCCATTTTTTCCGTAAATGATACGTGCAAAAAAGGTGCCTTCACTCAAATCATTGATATAAACCTGCTTGATGTTAGCGCCAAATATTTCCACCGCATTCTTTAGCAAATCATGCGTCATTGGGCGCGGGGGCTTAATGTGTTCAAGTTCAAGGGCAATGGCCTGCGCTTCAAACGTACCAATAATAATTGGAAGTCGGCGATTGCCTTCAACCTCATTTAAAATTAATGCATATGCCCCACCACTACTTGGGCTGGTAGAGAGTCCCAATATGTCCATCTTAATTTTACTCAATGGCCTGCTCCTTTTTGTAATTGCGATTACAGTGGCAAATGTACTGATTTTTATGTTCCACGTAAACTGTGATTGTAATTTAAAACGAAAAACGTATCCATTATGTTATCTTTATGAAACCGACAAAAACAAAACATTATGAGCAGTAAAACCATTTCACCAAAAATTACTGAACTTAAGTGGGGAACGGTTAAAACGCCTGACCACACCTATAAAGATGCAAAGCTCTTTCCGGGTGGTTCGAGGGCTTGGGACTGGAATAAAACCGGCACCCAGCATGTGCCAGGCATACAACCGGCTGATGTAGAAGAACTCGTTGCTAAAGGAGCCGACATTATCATCCTGTCAAAGGGAATAAATGAACGGCTGCAAACCAAAGATGAAACCAAGTCTTTTCTCGATGATAGTGGTTGCGAATATTTTATCATGCAGACAGAAAAAGCAGTAAAAAAGTACAATAAACTACGTGAAAACAAGTCAGTCGGTGCCCTGATTCATTCCACCTGTTGAGGCATGTATTTATATTCATTTTAAATAGCAAATGTATCGAATACCGAGTATGGTTTCACCAATTTAACTACTATATTTGCAGCCTTATTTTGTTGACATTGCAACCGATTGACCCTAATTTCAGCCGTAGCTTTTAATTCAAATAAAATATGTTAGAAAATTATTTACCTATTTTAGTTTTGGCGGGTGTTGCCATTGTTTTGGCAATATTGCTTATGGCTCTTTCTCGGCTGCTGGGTCCCTTTCGCCCAAATAAAAATAAGCTAAGCCCTTATGAAAGCGGGATGGATCCCGTGGGCGAAGCTGATGACCGATACTCCATCAGCTTTTATTTGGTTGCCATGGCGTTTATCGTTTTTGATCTCGAGGTTGTTTTTATCTATCCGTGGACCGTACAATTCTTAGATGCCGGAGTGGGAACGCTCGTTTCAATGATGATATTTATTCTTGAACTCTTTGTTGGCTTGATCTATCTCATTAAAAAAGGTACGCTCGACTGGGATATTGATCAGTTTAAACTCTAATTAATTTAGTCTACTCTATTATGGGTCTTGAAAGTGCACTTGGCGACGGCTACATGACTACCAAAATTGACTCCCTCGTAAATTGGGCGCGATCTAATGCCGCTTGGCCTATGCCCATGGGTTTGGCCTGCTGCGCTATTGAAATGATGGCTTTTGCCGGCCCCAAATACGATGCATCCCGGTTTGGTTCTGAGGTAATGCGCTTTTCGCCCCGCCAAAGCGATGTAATGATCGTAGCCGGCTGGGTAAATTATAAAATGGCGCACGCTATTCGCCGAATCTGGGACCAAATGCCCGACCCTAAATGGTGTATCGCCATGGGTGCTTGTGCTTCTACCGGCGGCATGCATCGCTGCTACGGCGTAGTGCAGGGTTGCGACAATTTTCTTCCGGTCGATGCCTATATCTCCGGATGTCCTCCCCGCCCTGACGCGTTGCTGCACGCATTAATGAAAATTCAGGATAAAATCCGTACCGAACACTCCGTAATGCTCGACACCTAATATGGCTCTGGAACTTAACGAATACCTGCAAAAAGTAATTGATGGGCTCTCTGAAGAGCACCCTGAAGAATTAATTGATGTCTATCAATCATCAGGTGATACATTCGTACGCATTAAACCTCAAGCTAATGTAGAAGTGTGTCGCTACCTGAAAGAAAAATTCCATTTTATTTACCTGGCTGATGTTTTTGGGACGGACCGATTTACTTCCGAAGATCGCTTTGAGCTGGTGTATAACTTGGTTTCTTTGCGCGACCGAGAACGCATTTTCGTGAAGGCGTGGCTGCCGGAAGAAAATCCGGAAATTGAATCGGTTACTGAACTATGGAAATCAGCCAACTGGTTTGAACGGCAAACGTATGATATGTACGGTATTCGCTTCACCAATCATCCCGATATGCGCCGTATATATATGCCCGAAGACTTTGAGTACTTCCCCATGCGTAAAGAGTTTCCGCTATTGGGTATTCCCGGCTCCATTGAACTGCCAAGTACAACGCCCGACACCGAATAATTATGAGTTCAGAAAAACTAAAAGAGCAAGTTAAGCCGACGTTTTTCAAAGAGCATCAAGAAAAGCTCTATCAGGCGTTGGAAGACAAGCATACTACCGTAGAGCTTCTCAAGGATAAAGATCCGCTGGGCACTGAAATGATTTTAAACATGGGTCCCCAGCACCCGGCAACTCACGGCGTATTGCGTTTAGCATTACAGCTCAATGGCGAAATGATTGAGAAGGCCAAGCTTGATGTTGGTTACTTGCATCGGGGCGTGGAAAAAATCGCCGAGAATAAGACCTATCAGGAGTTCATGCCATACACCGACCGCATGGATTACCTGTCGCCCTATTCAAATAATGTTGCACTGTGCACCGCCGTTGAAAAAATAGCAAATGTAGAAGTACCCGAACGCGCGCATTACATTCGCATGATTGGCTGTGAGCTTGCGCGTATTTCTTCGCACCTACTATGGCTTGGCACATTGGTGATGGATGCCGGCGCTGTTTCGTTCTTTATTTGGACCTTCCGGGAGCGCGAAAAACTTTACGACATTTTCGACCAATTAACAGGCCATCGGTTTACGGTATCACATGCGCGTATTGGTGGTGTTGCAAATGATATTACCGATACGGCCATGGGCATGATTAAAGATTTTGCGAACGATTTTCCGCAAGAACTGCGCGACTGGCATGGTCTTTTGGATCGAAACCGTATTTTCTTCGACCGAAATGAAGGTGTGGGCGTTCTTAAAACCGAAGAAGCACTCGAAAAAGGTGCGGCCGGTCCTACTCTGCGCGGCTCGGGCTACGCCTATGATATCAGAAAATTTGCACCTTATGCCCGCTATGATGAAGTAGAATTTGAAGTGCCAACCCGGCTTGAAGGCGATAATCTTGCTCGTTACTATGTGCGCATGGAAGAAATGCACGAAAGCATTCGCATTATAAAGCAGTGCCTTGATAAGTTGCCGAAAGGACCAATTCGTACCGATAACGCCAAGCAGGCTTATCCTTCCAAGGATGAAGTGTACTACTCAATGGAAGGCATGATTCATGACTTTATGATGACAGATACCGGAATTTGTCCGCCCGAAGGTGCCGAAGCGTATCACGCCGTAGAAGCCCCCAAAGGAGAGTTGGGGTATTTCATTCAAAGTGATGGCACTGGTCACCCGTGGCGCATGAAAATAAAAGCACCCTCCTTTGCCAATCTCCAAGTATTAGAATTTATTCTGGATGGTGAAATGGTTGCCGATACCGTGGTAATTATTGGCGGAGTTGATCCGGTAATGGGTGAATGTGATAAA
Organism: Balneolaceae bacterium SMO_bin1; assembly: GCA_003123965.1. Next base: position 725 of record NNSL01000221.1, on the reverse strand, counting down.
TAGCTGATATTTTGAGTATTGAGAAAACATTGAGTTTAAATTTATGGCAGAACAAGAATTAGCATTTACAGATGAAGAACTTGAGGAAATTGAAGCCATCAAGGCTAAGTTTCCCACCGCCAAAGCGGCCACCCTGCAAGTATTGTGGGTTGCCCAGCGTAAATACGGTCATGTAGAACCTGAAGTACAGGAACTCGTAGCCAAAACGCTAGATCTTCCACAATCTCATGTGCACGGCGTAGCCAGTTTTTATACGCAGTATTATAAGGAAGAAATGGGCAAATTTGTGCTTGATGTGTGCACATGCCTTAGCTGCCAGCTTTGTGGCGGTTATGAAATTTTACATCACATCGAAGATAAATTAGGCATCAAAGCGGGTGAAACCACCGATGACGGGATGTTTAGTGTGCAGGAAGTAGAGTGCCTTGGTGCCTGCGGGTATGCTCCTATGCTGCAGATTACCAATGGCGTATATGCTAATAATCTGACCAAAGAAAAAGTTGATAAGCTACTCGAAAACTTGCGCGAGGGCAACATGCCTGAGTTTGAATCGATGGTAATGCCTCAAAATGAGAACCGTAAAAAAGCTGTATCAGAATAATGGCTGACGACTGGAAATCATACGAACCGCTGCTGATACCCGATATTCCCAATCTTAACAAGATTGACGTTTACGAAGAGAAACGACGGATACAGTGCATTCCGTGCTATTCTTGATGATCAAG
>NNSL01000318.1 GCA_003123965.1 Balneolaceae bacterium SMO_bin1 | reverse complement strand
TTAGGCTTAGCAACGCTTACAGGGTACGGTATATATCGCGATTTGGTGAATCCCCTACCCTTTGGAATTATAACCGTTGACAGAAGGGCAGGTGGACTTCGGGGAGCGATTGAAAAATATTACGACGATTTGACTTTAAAATTTGGGGCAGAGTTAAAGATTCAAAATGATGACCGTGAAGAGTTCGAAAATAACAGTGGTGACCGCGGGGCTACAACGGTAAACCAAATTGAAAATGTATACAATCAAGCGTTATTTCTCACCACTTCCTATCAGATCGGTAATTTGAATATGCTGGGCAGCCTTCGCTATGATCGAATTACTTTTGATTCTGACTCGGCCTCTAATACGCAAGTGGGAGACCGAACGTTTGATGCTGTTAGCCCCGGTATAGGTTTTAGCTATGCGATTGGAAATACGCGCCTTTACAGCAATCTTAGCACCTCTTTTGAGGCCCCCACCACTACTGAGCTAGTCAACCGGCCCGACGGCGGCAACGGCTTTAATCCTAACTTAAAACCGGAGCAGACCATAGGTCTGGAAATTGGGAGCCGCGGCCAGTTGCGCAGTCAGGCTTTAGAATATGACGTTACTCTCTACCAGCTATGGATTCAAGACCTGCTCTTTCCATATCAACTGCAGGCCAACGGCCCCACTTTTTATCGGAACCAGGGAGAAACCCGGCACCGTGGCATTGAATTAGCTGCTTCAGTACAAATCACACCTGAAGTTTCTTTTGGCTCAACATACACATTGACGGATGCCGAATTTATTGAAGCTGAAACCCTGGATGGTGAGCCTCTTGACGGAAAAACAGTGCCGGGGATAGCCAAGCATCGTATATCCTCGCGTTTAAATTGGACGCCGGGCAATTTCTGGACTGAGCTCCGCGGCCAGCATGTAAGTTCATATCCGGCCAATAATTTAAACACCGCCCGAAACGATGAATATACCGTGTTTGACTTGAAATTAAGCTATAAACTGGGGGGCAATAGCTCATCAGCTACCATCACGCCCTTTATTAACATTAATAACATTTTTGATGAGCAATACAGCGGTTCAGTTGTAGTAAACGCTTTCGGCGGTCGCTACTACGAACCGGCACCGGGACGGAATTGGCGTGCAGGAATTTCCATGCAATTTTAATTAACTAGTAAAGATTCTAAATTCAAGGTTGGCATATGAATTGGCTCAGCGAAGTTATTGTAGACATAATGGTAACCATTTTTATCGCGGTCTCCATTTGGCTGGGCGATATATGGATGTGGTGGGTTATCGCCGTGTACAGCGGGTTATTGCTTATTGCCAAAGGTGTAGTTCTAACGGGTGATGGATTCTTAAGTCGCGCCCAAAAATCGCAGCAGGCTCCAGACTGGTTCCTGCATATTCTTTACGGTGTAAATCTTGTACTGCTCGCAGTTGCCGGCTGGTGGTACCTATTAGCTGCGTGGATTCTAATCTGGTTATTTTCATTTCTTAGCCAACGAAAGCAGTAGCCAAAAATATCAGGCATAAAAAAAGGCAGTGAAAACAAATTCACTGCCTTTAATATTATTGATAATAAACAGAAGCTATTCTTGCGTTTTTACGCTAACGTCGGATGCAATTTTTATCCGGTTTTCTGCGCGCGCTTTTGCTTTTTCCGCACGCTCACGGTCGATTGAATCATCATGTGGTGATTTTCGAATTCGTTCCTTGGCACGCTCGCGGGCTTTCTTTGCCCGCTCAACATCTATCTCTTCAACAGGTTCTGCAGATTCAGCCAAAAGGTTCAGCATGTTATTGTGAACTTCGGCCAGACCGCCGCTTACCGCCATTTTAAGCTCTTCGCCATCCGTTTTACGAATAACGATTAAGCCAGGCTTCAAGGTTGAAATAATAGACGCGTGCAAAGGCTTAACTTCGAAGCTGCCTTGTGCTCCCGGCAGCCTAACTCCAGTCACTTCGCCATCGAATAACGCACCTTCGGGTGTGAGAATTTGGGCTTCCAAACTATTTATCATTGATCAAGAATTATTATTCTGCAGCTTCTTTTTCTTCAGCCAAGAGCTTTTCGCCCTTCTCTTCCGCTTCTTCGATGGTTCCAACCATGTAGAACGCATTTTCAGGCAGGTGATCAAGTTCACCATCCAGAATTTTCTTGAAGCCTTTAACCGTATCTTCCACGCTGATGTATTTACCGGGCTGACCCGTAAACTGTTCAGCTACGAAGAACGGCTGACTGAGGAAACGCTGAATGCGACGTGCGCGTGATACCGTCGTTTTGTCTTCATCAGAAAGTTCATCCATACCCAGAATAGCAATAATATCCTGCAGATCTTTATACTTCTGCAATATCTCAATTACTTCCTGCGCAACGTTGTAGTGCTCTTCACCTACAATGTGTGGGTCAAGAATACGTGAAGATGAATCCAGCGGATCAACTGCAGGATAAATACCAATCTGTGTTAGCGCACGGCTAAGTACCGTGGTTGCATCCAAGTGGGCAAATGTTGTTGCCGGTGCAGGGTCAGTCAAGTCATCTGCAGGTACGTAAACAGCCTGTACAGATGTAATTGATCCATTTTTGGTTGAAGTAATACGCTCCTGGAGATCACCCATTTCGGTAGCCAATGTCGGCTGGTAACCTACCGCCGAAGGCATACGTCCCAACAGCGCTGATACCTCAGAACCGGCCTGTGTAAATCGGAAAATATTATCAATAAAGAACAGTATATCACGTGATACCTCATCACGGAAGTACTCAGCAATGGTCAGTCCGGAAAGCGCTACACGTGCACGGGCTCCCGGGGGCTCATTCATTTGACCAAAAACGAAGGAAGCTTTTGATTCCTTAAGTTGATCCATATCAACCTTATCTAGATCCCAGCCGCCTTCTTCAAATGATTCTTTAAATTCTTCGCCGTAGTCAATAATACCGGCTTCAAGCATCTCACGCATCAGGTCGTTTCCTTCACGTGTACGCTCACCAACACCGGCAAATACCGAGAGACCACCGTGGCCCTTGGCAATGTTGTTAATAAGTTCCTGGATGAGTACGGTTTTACCTACACCGGCACCACCGAACAGTCCGGTTTTACCACCTTTGGCATACGGACAAAGAAGATCAATAACCTTAATGCCGGTTTCGAGCATTTCGGTCGTTGTAGCAAGATCTTCGAAGTCTGGAGCAGGTCGGTGAATCGGATACCGCTCTTCACCTTTAGGCGGTTCAATTCCGTCAATAGATTCGCCTACTACATTAAACAGTCGTCCACGAATATCTTCGCCCACCGGCATAGAAATTGGTGCACCGGTATTTACCACCTCTTGTTGACGCACCAAGCCATCGGTAGAGTCCATTGCAATGGTTCGTACGCGATTTTCGCCGAGATGCTGAGCAACCTCGAGGTATAGTTTTGTACCGTCTTCTCGTTCAATGTAAAGCGCGTTCAGTACGGGTGGAATATCGCCGCTGTCAAAATCAACGTCGACAACCGGCCCGATCACTTGCGCAACAGTTCCTTTTTTCATGGGCTAAAGTCTATTGAAGTAGATTATTTATGTTTGTGCTTGTGTGATATAAATCTTCCTGTCAAGGCGGCAAAAGTTAGGCTTTTATCGGTGAAAATGAAAGTAAAAAATTAACTTAATGCTCATTTAGGTATCGCCGAGAATGGGTACCCAATTATGGCATAACTAAATTGCTCATTTATATCTTTGTCTCACTAATGCCATAGTTCATCACATAAGTATGATTATAATACTGCCACCCATTTACTTTCCTGTACGCTATATTACGGTGGCCAGTGTTCTCACTAAATTTGCGAATAGAAAACACCACTACTATGAAATCAATATACTTTATGTGCATCGGTTTTTTTTGGGTTGCCTCCTCCCTGCTGTTTAGCACTCCCGATAAATCATTAATCCGAAACAGCTTTCCTATATTCATAGCGGATACTATCTCATCATCCTGCAATGCACCTGAATATCGCCAGTTTGATTACTGGATTGGCAAATGGACCGTTGAAAATCGTTCTGGTGATGTCATTGGCCAAAGCAAAATAAGCAGCGTTTCCGACGGTTGTGCCATATTAGAAGAATGGAACGGTGCAAGCGGGGTGACGGGCAAAAGTCTCAACTTTTACGACAGCAGCCAGCAGCAGTGGCGCCAAACCTGGGTTGGCGGCGGGGGCATGATTTTAGACCTTGAGGGCAACCTTGAGGATGGCAACATGACGCTCTACGACGAAAAATTGACCGAAAACGGCCCTGTTATCCACCGCATCCGCTGGAACAAGCTTGCTGACGGCCGCATAGAACAGCGCTGGGATACCTCAACCGACGGCGGTGAAACTTGGGAGCAGGCCTTTCTGGGGCTATATGAACGGCAAAATTAATAACATCTGTAATGAAATAGAAACTGTTCAATTAGAGCAGACAATCGGATTGCTCTGTTCCCGCAACTGAAAATAGAATTGCAAAAGAAAACAATAAGGCTACTATAATTTTCACTATTGAACAGTTTTAGAAAATCTAATTAAACTATTGCACTCGCTTGTAATTAAACTG
>NNSL01000183.1 GCA_003123965.1 Balneolaceae bacterium SMO_bin1 | reverse complement strand
GAGCTAGGCGGCGACTGGTAATATCCGCCGATTATGGCAATGGCGGCTACTGTTGCTTGTGCAATGGCCATTGTAAACATAGTAAGTGAAAGCCCCCACGACTGAAATCGTGCTGCAAACGCACCAATAATCCCAATAAATACTACTAAGAAGTATAATAGGTTAATGGGGTTGTCTTCTGAACCGATAATGCCTACCGCTCCATTTGCCCAAATGAGCAGAAAACCTGTAGCAAGCGCCAGCCCTACACCCAGCCGATAGGCAAGTTTGCCCGACTTTCTGGTGATTAGTTTATATGTGAGTCCAGTTCCAAAAACGAGAGTTCCGGCGAAAATGAAATCGCTCAGGGTCCAGACTACTTCGCTGGTAAACTGCATAGCGATAAGCGGTATTAACAATAGCGTACCAGTTGCAAGTGCAAGGGTAACGGTAAATTTTAGTAATGATTGATTTGTGTCCATTGAGTTACCTCTGTTTGTTTTGTTATTTGAAAGTACTTTGAAATACAAAGTAAGTGGTTAAAATTTTTTTTGGGCTCTTTATTTCTGTGATTTAATAATTCGTTCCAGCACTTTCAGATGATCCTCAAATGCTTGTTTACCCTCATCCGTCATAAAGTATTCGGTATTGGGTTTCCGGTCGATAAATGATTTCTCAACGCCAATAAAATCCTCATTTTCCAGCTTTTTAAGATGCGTTGCCAGGTTGCCGTCGGTTACCTTCAGGTATTCTTTGAGTGATGTAAAATCCAGCCGCTCGTTTACCGCCAATGCCGACATAATCCCCAATCGTACCCGGCTTTCAAATGCTTTATGTAAATCATCAATAGCTACCTTCTTCATTATCACCGCTCATATTTCATGTACATATATATGCCGTAAATGATGTGGGTTACGCCAAAGCCAAGTGCCCAGCATACCAAGCCGAATGAAACATAATATGCTCCGATCAATCCCAGGGCAATTTGAATCAACCCCAGATATTTGATGTCCTTAAAAGTAAGCTGACCCGCACTAAAAAGTGCAAGCCCATAAAAGAGCAGCGTAGCTGGCGCAATCAGTCCCAAAAGACCGTTTAGAATTAAAATAATTACGAAAATTCCACCGGTTACCAACGGCACGGCCATGTTAATCAGCAGTCGGCGTGATACATCATTCCATATTTTTTCATCTCGCTTTTTGGCTTTCTGATGCGAAAGGAACACTGCGGTAGCCACAGCCAATGCCAGTACCGCCAGCGCAACAAGCGTAATTTCCGGCAGGTACGGAAACACGCCGCCATCAGCTGTAGTTCTGTAGACCATATCATCCGGATTGAAGCCGTACATGCCCATCACAATGTAGGCGCCAACCAGTGCGTAGATACCGGCCATTACACCGGCCAGCCCAGAAAGCGACATGAATTTGGTTGAGCGCTCCATCATGGAGCGGATCTCACTAATATCTTGAATGTAATCCCGGTTTTCTTTCATGCAAAGTACTTTTAATTTCAAAGTAGTATATTAAATACTGCAATACAATAGGACTGAAAAATTATTCTCAGGTTTTTTATGTGTTTTCAAAAAACTTGGGCGATGCAGGTGTTTGGTGTGATTTGAGTGCAAAAACTTGTATATCCGGCGGGTATTCCTATTTTAATTGCAATCAGCCACTAATCACAACCAACGACCCTGTCATGAAATTTTTTCGCCGATCGCTATTTTCTGTATTGCCCCTGATATTTGTCTTTGTTTTTACGATACAGGCACAGGATGAAAATCCGGTAAGTCAAACCTTTGAGCTCGAAAATGTCTTTGATCTGGAATATGCTACATCGCCGCAGATTGCGCCGAGCGGTGATCAAGTCATTTACCTGCGCAACTCTATGGATAAGATGGAAGATCGCAGGCGATCGAACCTGTGGATGGTGAGCACGGATGGCCAGCGACATCGACCGTTGACATCAGGTGCCAACAATTACGGCTCCCCACGGTGGTCGCCCAGTGGAGATCGGCTGCTGTACACTTCAGCGGAAAGCGGCTCTAACCAAATGTATATTCGCTGGATGGATACAGGCGAATCGGCAAAAATTAGTAGCCTCGAAAACAGCCCGGGCGGACTTTCATGGTCGCCCGATGGCGAATGGATTGCCTTCACGATGTTTGTGCCCAAGAGTGACCCGCCCATGGTTACACTGCCTGGCAAGCCCAAAGGTGCCGACTGGGCTGAACCGGCGCGCGTGATTGATCGGCTGCAGTACCGCGCAGATGGCGCCGGCTTTTTGCGAGAAGGATACCAGCAGGTGTTTGTAATACCGGCTCAGGGTGGTACGCCGCGGCAGCTTACGTCTGGCCCTTATGATCACGGCGGAACGCCTCAGTGGGGGCCCCAGGGCGAATACCTGTATATCTCAGCAAATCGGCACGAAGATAATGTCTATGAACCGGGCAACTCCGAAATTTATCGCATTACGGTTGAGGACGGCTCCATCACCGCACTCACCAGCCGCCAGGGACCGGACAGCGGACCCGCCGTATCACCGGATGGCAGCCAGATTGCATACACCGGCTATGATGAAGAGTACCTTGGTTACCAGCAGTCAAATATTTATGTGATGAATGCCGACGGAAGTAATAAGAGGATGATTGAAACCGGACTAAATCGTAGCCCGGGCAGCCTGCAGTGGAGCGCGGATGGACAGCAGTTATACATGCAATATGTTGATGAGGGAGTGGGCAAGGTGGCTTCGGTTAACATGAACGGTAATGTTTCGGTGCTGGCTGACAGCGTAGGCGGAACTTCTATTGGCCGCCCGTACAGCAGCGGCTCGTATTCGGTAGCTGAAGACGGCACTATCGCCTATACCTATTCGCGTCCGACATCACCCGCTGATGTGGCTGTGGCCCCTGGGGATGGTGATGCATCCTGATCACCCAGCTAAATGAAGACTTGTTTAATCATAAAAACTTGGGACAGGTGCAGGAAATCTGGTATGAATCATCGCACGATGGCCAAAAGATTCAGGGCTGGATTGTTACGCCCCCAATTTTGATCCTAATAAAAAATATCCGCTTATACTGGAAATTCACGGCGGTCCGTTTGCGGCCTATGGACCACATTTTTCCACGGAAGTACAGCTGTATGCCGCTGCGGGATATGTTGTGCTGTACACCAATCCGAGAGGCAGCACCAGCTACGGGCAGGAATTTGGTAACGAAATTCATCATAACTACCCCGGCAATGACTACGATGACTTGATGAGCGGTGTGGATGCCGTGATTGATAAAGGCTACGTAAACGAAGACAGCCTCTACGTAACCGGTGGCAGCGGAGGCGGTGTGCTCAGCGCCTGGATTGTAGGTAAAACCGACCGTTTCAATGCAGCGGTGGTAGCCAAGCCGGTCATTAATTGGTACAGCTTTGTACTCACCGCCGACGGTACGCCCTTTTTCTACAAGTATTGGTTCCCCGGGCTGCCGTGGAATCACCGCGATCATTACATGGATCGGTCGCCCATTTCGCTGGCGGGTAATGTATCAACGCCGACAATGCTGCTTACGGGTGAAGAAGACTACCGCACGCCTATTTCAGAAACTGAACAGTACTATACCGCGCTGAAGCTCGAGAAAGTGGAAACGGTGATGGTGCGGATACCGGGCGCCGGGCACGGTATTGCTGCGCGCCCGAGTAACCTTATGAGTAAGGTAGCTCATATTCTCAAGTGGTTCGAAATGCATTAAGTGAACGCAAATAACGGGGATTCAACAATTGTAGGTCGGGCATCCAGCCCGGCCTTTACTTATTTCTATCGGATGTGATTTTTAATCCACGCTGTAATCTCCCGAAGTGCAACCGGCGCAAACGTCTGCTCAATTATCTGCATACTCCATAATGCTCCCCGTTTCGCTTTGTTGAAACATGTGATTGAGTCCTTCAAGCTCTATATGGGTAAAATCATCATTGCCAGCTTGTTCCAGCGCTTTTCTAATGGGCGGATGGTTCATTTCTGCTGGAACCTGAACATCATTGGTACCGATAAGTGAGAGCACAGGGATGGTAAGTTTTTGGAGTTCAGTAGCGGGGTCGTGATTATAAAAAAAGCGAGCCCACGGCCGCAGCGACATTTCTACTTGCTGTTTGATGAAGGCGTCTACATCCGTCCCCTTAGGCAGTATTGATTTTAAAAATGGCCGAGCTTCATTATAATGCTGTGTTAAAGAATCTTTCAATAAAGCACTTTCTTGGTCGGAAGCCGCAATGTTGATGGCCGTTTCAAAGAACTGGTTGTACGCATCTACATCGGGCACATCCACATCGCGCAGGGTGCGGGCCTGCATCAGTGATATTTCTTTGCCTGGCACGCCGGTGCCCGCGAGCATCACGATATAGGCCACATCTCCCCATTGGTTTGCCACCAATGGTGCTACCACCCCGCCTTCACTATGCCCGATTAACCCAATATTCTTCGCATCAATCTCGGGTCTGTTTTTCAGAAAATTAACGGCACTTTGGGCATCGGTGGCAAAATCTTTAATGGTTGCTGCTGCATAATTTCCGGTTGATATCGCCGTGCCGCGGTCGTCGTATCGCAGTACCGCGATGCCATTGCGGGTCAGGT
>NNSL01000308.1 GCA_003123965.1 Balneolaceae bacterium SMO_bin1 | reverse complement strand
AATCGGAATCTGAGCTAGGTATAAACCTCGGCGTTGGAGGTGAATATCACCTCGAGCAATTCTCACTGTTCTCTGAGCTTAAGTACGTTATCGGTGATTTTGATCAGGTTGTACTTGGCGTAGGTGCCCGTTTCCCTCTCAACTAAGTGCACAGGAACATTTCAATTCTATTAAGGGTGTCTCAATCAGGCACCCTTTTTTATTTATTAAGTATGGCACCGTGCCGAATTCCTCCGGTGGAAACAATCACATGGGTCTGATCATAGAGCTTCATAAATTCATCTAGAATTAACAAGCCCGCTAAAATAACATCGGCCCTTCCCTCGAGAATATCTGGAAATCTATTTAGCATTTTACTTGATGAATGTGCGCTAAATTGACGAATTATTTCTAAAAGTTGGGTCCTTGTAATTTCTAGATTATTTATTCTATCTGGTTCATAAACTTGAATACCATTAACCATTGCAGCCAGCGAGGTTACGGTTCCGGCAATTCCTATTAACTTTGTGGATTTATCAAGTTCAAAAGCACGATTCTGCATTATTTGTTTAATCGTGCTTCGGCATGAATCTATTTCATTGTCAGTGGGAGCATCACTTTTCAAAAATCTTTCTGTGAAGCGTACTGAACCAATATTAAAGGAGTAAATATCATGCAGTTCACCCTCCTTGCCAACAGCAACTTCTGTGCTTCCACCGCCGATATCAATCACCGCTGACGAAGAAGGAAGCGACGTTAGTACACTCACGGCTCCCTGATACATCAGCTCCGCTTCTTCTTCACCCGTTAGTACCTGGATGGTCCAGCCTGTTTCGCGGCGGACCTGATCAATAAAATGCAACCGATTATTGGCGTCTCGTACTGCACTTGTAGCCAACACAGCTACTTCTTTAACTTCCTCAAACAGCTGCGATAAAACTTTCTTATACTCTTTTAACGCCCTTGTGGCTCTTTGAATAGATTCAGGGTCAAGGTTTTTTTTCTCGTCCACTCCCTTGGCCAATCGAGGTATGCGTTGTGCTTCATGGTGAACAATTACGTTACCATTTTGAACTTCCCCGACCAGCAAAAGTACCGTATTTGATCCAATATCTATCGATGCCTTCATTTTCGGCCCCGGATGGCAATCCATTCATTTTCCTGTAACGTTTTCGTCGCCTCTATACCCTCTTTATTCATGGTATCACGAACTTTGGAATTCGTCCTTCTCCAGCAATCCGGATAAGAGTATCTTCCCTCCCATTTTTCAGTTTATCAGCTAAAAAAGGCATCATTTCAGTAATCACGTTTTGCTGTATATTCGCCAGTATGACATCAAACTTGACAGCTGTTTCTACATCAGTATGTGTGCCTTGAATTACTTCAATTTTGTCTGACACTTTATTCAAGTAAATATTCTCTTTGGTATTGGTGATACTCCATTCATCAATGTCGAAAGCCAGAATGTAATCCGCGCCAAGTTTAGCGGCTGCAATTGCCAAAATTCCCGTCCCGGTGCCGGCATCCAATACAGAATCATTTTCTTCTATTAAATCCGGCAGTTCTTTGAGCATCAAACGGGTGGTTTCATGATAACCGGTGCCGAACGACATTTTGGGATCGATTTCAAGAAGAATCTGATCTGCCGCCGCAGTTTCACCCGACCAGGTAGGACGCACAAAAAATGATCCGATAGTCTGCGCCTGTATTGTTTTTTCCCACTGCTCGTTCCAGTTTTGCTCTTCTACAATTTCTTCAGATTTTAAATACCCTTCGCCGGGATAGGCAGCCAGTACATGCGCAATACGTTCTCGATCACCAATATGGAATCGCTGGTTTGGAATATAGGTGATGAGCTCACTGTCCGTCTGCTGGAACTCATCAAACTCTAATTCCATCAATTCAGCAATCAGTGATTCTTGGTATTTTTCATCAACGGCAATTACGAGGCGTATATATTTCATGAAAGGCAACTTGCTGTTTAACCGCTCAAATGAACAATTAGCGAATACGATTGTATATTAGTTCTGTCAGCACTTCGCCCACCGCGTCCATTACATCGCGGTCGATAATATCAAGGGAGTCGCGATGAGTATGCCAATATGGGGCAAATTCAGCCTGACCATTAGGGCCTACAGTGTGGCGAATAATATCAATTGTGGGGATGTTAGCGATAGTGTTTGTGATGTAATGATCGTCAGAAATGGTTGCACCTTTGCGGTCAACGAAGAGGGTATCATATCCTTTTTGGTCTGCTATTCGCCATATCTCACTAACTAGTGATGGAGCATACTGCATGGAGTACCCTTCTTTGGGAAACTCTGCCCCTCGTCCGCCAACCATATCCAGTAAAATAGCGAAACGCGGCTGGTAGCCTTGCACGGGGGGATTATTTGACCAATAGCGTGAACCGAGGAAATAATTATCAATATCTCCTTCGCGACCGTAATCTTCACCATCAAACAGCACAATATCTACGCCAATTGGTGGCGGGTTTTCGCTGAAAATACGTGCTAGTTCAAGCAGTACGGCGGTGCCGCTGGCCCCATCATCAGCGCCTAAAATAGCGCGACTGGTATCTGAATCGGCTCGCTCAGCTCGAGGACGGGTATCCCAGTGGGCGCATAGCATAATGCGGTCACTGCTTTGCGTATTAAATGCAGCAATGATATTGGCCAGATTCAATGTATCGCCTTCGTAGCCTGCTTGTTCAAACCGCTGAACAAACACGTTGTTAGCGCCTGCATACCTGCTCAATTTCTCCAGATAATATTGCTGCGCTCGTTTATGACCCTGAGAGTTGGGGTTTCGCGGTCCCAGCTGTACCTGATCTTCTACCATGGCGAAAGCCGAATCTACATTGAATGGCGGCACATCTCGATTTTTTTCAACAAATTGAAATCCACCGTTAGCATTAGAGCTGCAGCCAGCTAAAAACAGTCCAAGCAAGACAAAAAGAAGGTGCCTATTTTTCATCACGTGCTACCATGCTTGATGATGATTGGGCAACAGGAAAAATAACGGTGTCCATAATATTGACATGAGGGGGCCGATTTGCGATAAAATAAACAGTTTCCGCAATATCGATAGCTGTTAACGGTTCAAATCCCTGATAAACATCATCAGCCTTTTCATCATCACCGTAGAATCTCACATTGCTAAATTCGGTTTCAACTAACCCTGGTGATACCATGCTTACCCTCACCTTGGTTCCGTGCAAATCTTTCTTTGTTGACTCTGTTATGGCTTTAACGGCATGCTTAGTTGCGCAGTAGACTGACCCACCCGCATATGCTTCGTGCCCCGCTACTGAACCAATATTAATCACGTGCCCGCTGTTACGCGCTTTCATTTTTGCGGTAATCAACCGCGTCATGTTAAGCAAGCCTTTTATATTGGTATCAATCATCGTGTCCCAATCATCAAAATCGGCTTCGTATACCGCATCAACACCCTTAGCCAAACCTGCGTTGTTAATGAGAATATCTACTGTTGCAGGAAGCGAATTAATAAAATCGACGCAAGCCTCCCGATCACGGATATCAAAAGCGCTGGTGTAAACCGTAATATCATGCTTGCTTTCGAGATCTTTCTTTAATTCTTGCAGCCGCGAATCTCTGCGTGCGTTGATTGCAAGATTACAGCCGGCTTTCGCAAACTCATTTGTAACTGCTCGGCCAATGCCTGCAGAGGCACCCGTAATTAAGGCGTATTTCCCTTCAATCCGATTGGTCATGATACATCAGTGTTGGTAATTTTAGCCGTTCAGACGTTCAATCAACCGACCGGCATTTAAGATATTTTCTTCTTTAAATGTTTCGCCCATAAATTGGATACCGTACGGCATGCCATCCGAATGGGTACCTGCAGGAACGCTAATTCCGCAAATACCAGCCAGGTTTGCCGAAATGGTGTAAATATCGTTCAGATACATTTGTAGAGGGTCGTCTGACTTTTCCCCTATGTTAAAGGCTGTGGTAGGCGCAGTCGGTGAAGCAATAACGTCCACTTCTTGAAATGCGTCCGTAAAATCTTGCTTTATGAGTCGGCGCACCTTCTGAGCTTTAGCGTAATAAGCCTCGTAGTAACCCGCGCTCAGCACGTATGTACCCAGCATAATGCGGCGTTTTACTTCATCGCCGAATCCCTCGGTCCTGCTCTTCTTATAAAGGCGTACCAAGGATGAATCAACATTGTTCAGCTTTCTGTTGAGGCGGGCTTTTTCGTCGCTCTCAGGAGAAACCCGTTCCATTTGCTCACGGATGGCGGCTTTTTCACGTGCGCCAAGTCCTCTTCTACTTCTTCCAAATCGGCACGATGACCATAACGGATTCCGTCATAACGCGCTAAATTACTCGAGGCTTCGGCCGTTGCCAAAATATAGTAGGTGGCAATGCCGTATTTCATATGGGGCAATTGGATGGGAACCAAATCCGCGCCCTCACTTTCCAGGGCTCTCAGTCGCTCTTTAATCCCGCGTTCAATCTCTTCGTCCAATCCCTCGGAGAGATATTCCTCGGGCACACCAATTTTTATATTCGACCGAGGTTCTTTAACGGCCTTTTGGAATGAGGGAACTGCCCGGCTCGAGCTCGTATTGTCATTATCATCTTTGCCGGCAATCACCTCCA
>NNSL01000222.1 GCA_003123965.1 Balneolaceae bacterium SMO_bin1 | reverse complement strand
TTAATGATCGGGCTTTTTTAGTATCAGTTGAAGCGTGCGGACGATTACTCTTCTTCGTCGCCGTTTTCTTCCTGCTTCTCCGATTCTTCTTTTTCGCGGTGTTCTTTAATCTTCCGCTCTACTTCTTTTCGCTCGCGCTCCTTCATCTCCTTCTGGAGATCGGCCAGGCCGGACATTTCACCCAATGTAGGTGTGCCGGTTTCAGGCGCTTTAGGTGCAGAGCTCTTGCGGGTTTTCTTCTCCTTGGTTTCAGAAGGTGAGGACTTCGCCGATTCGGCATCTTCCTCATTCTGGCTTAATGTAATGTTCTTGCTGGATTCATCCAGCTCAATTACAAACGCCGTTACTTCATCTCCTTTTTCGAAGTGATCTTGCGGGTTTTCGCCGGCTTCCGTTTTGCTGCCGGGAATGAAGCCCTGCAGATCGTGCGGAAGATCAACGAATACACCTTTTTCGGTTACCTTGGCAACTTCGCCAGTCACTTCAGAGGCCAGTCCGTATTCTTCGTGGAAAGCTTCCCAAGGGTTGTCTTCAATTTGCTTGTGACCCAGCGTTATGCGACGATTATCAAAGTCAATGGCAAGAATAACCACTTCAATTTCATCATCCTTGTCTATCACTTCGCTTGGGTGATCAACCTGCTCGGTCCAGCTCAAGTCAGAAATGTGAATGAGTCCGTCAATACCGGGCTCGAGCTCCACAAACACGCCGAAGTTCGTAAGGTTGCGAACCGTTCCGGTGTGCTTGGATCCCACGGGATAACGCTCTTCGATTTCTTCCCAAGGATCTTTCTCAAGCTGCTTAACGCCGAGAGAAATTTTCTTCTCTGGCTCGTTTACATTCAGCACCACACATTCAATAATGTCATCGCGGCTAACAAGCTGCGACGGATGCTTAATGTGCTGCGTCCAAGACATTTCGCTAATGTGGATAAGTCCCTCAACGCCTTTTTCAAGCTCGATAAATGCACCGTAATCGGCGATGGAAACCACGCGACCCTGCACCTTCATTCCTTCAGGATATTTCAGGTCAATGTCATTCCATGGCTGCGGCTGCAGCTGCTTCAGACCCAATGATACACGCTTGGTGTCTTCATCAAAGTCTATAACAGCAACATTTAAGCGCTGATCAAGCGATACAATTTCATCGGGATGATCTACGCGGCCCCATGAAAGGTCCGTGATGTGCAGCAGGCCGTCAACGCCACCAAGATCGATAAACACACCGAAGTCGGTGATGTTTTTGACGATGCCCTCGAGCACCTGCCCTTCTTCAATGGTGGAAAGAATTTCTTCACGCTGCTCTTCGAGGTCAGACTCAATAAGCGCACGGTGAGAAACAACTACGTTTTCAACATGCATGTTAAGCTTCACAACCTGAAATTCCATGGTGCGGCCTACATACGCATCGAAATCGCGTACGGGACGAACGTCAATTTGCGATCCAGGCAGGAAGGCGTCAATGCCCATAATGTCGACCACCATACCGCCTTTAATACGGCGCTTGATGTATCCTTCAAGAATTTCGTCATTTTCGTGCGAGCGCTGGATTGCTTCCCAGGCGTGCAGAATATCAGCCTTGCGGCGTGATAAGATAAGTTGCCCTTCCTGGTCTTCAACCTGATCAAGGAATACATCTACTTCATCACCGGGCGCCAGATTTTCAACTACTTCTTTCGGAAATTCATTAGCTTGAACAATGCCTTCAGACTTAAAGCCAATGTCAACGATCACGTAATCTTCATCAACAGATACAACGCGACCCGTTACAATTTCCTTTTCTTCAATTTCATTCAGCGTATCTTCGTACATGGCGGCGTACTCATGGAACTCATCATCGGAATAATCTTCCGATGCCGCCTCTAACTGGTCGTACGTAAACGCCTCTTCATCAATATCGCCAGTGAATGACGCTACATCATCCTCTTCCGGCTCAACGCGTACTTCATCTTCGGTTACAGCTTCAATATCAGAGCCTTCGGTTACATCTTCTTGTTCCTGACTCTCGGCTTGTTCGTCTTGCACATCAGCCTCTGCAACGTCTACATTCTCTTCGGTTGCAGCTGCTTCTTCGTTTTGCTTTTCTTCTTCTTGTTTAACGTTTTCGGTCATTATTGGTTGGTTAAAATTACCGCATTCCGGTTGGTCCGCAATGGGATAGTTGTTAGTGTTATGATTTAAAAGATAATTCTGTTTTCTGTTCGATGATTGTGCAGATTTTCTGCACTTGTTCATCAAAACTCATTTCTGTGGTATTGAGTTCGATTGCATCTTCTGCTTTTCGAAGCGGATCCGCTTTGCGTTTTGAGTCTTTCTCATCACGCATGCGAATATTTTCCTGAACCTCGGTTAAGCTTACTTCATCACCAGCAGCTTTTCGCTCCTCAAATCGCCGGCGTGCTCGTTCTTCCACATCGGCCACCATGTAAAACTTCAGATCGGCCTCGGGAAAAACAGCCGTTCCCAAATCGCGGCCCTCTGCTATATAGTGTCCAGTGGTTACCGCTTCCCGCATGAGATTATTTACGAACATGCGGGTGCGTGAATCGGAAGCAACCTGGCTCACCAGGTTACTCACCAAACTGCTTCGGAGCTCACTAGTAATATCCTCACCATTCACCTCAACATGAAACAATTCATCATTATAGGCGAATGATATGGATGCACGACTCAATAATTCAAAGAATGCTTTTTCGTTCTTTCCGGCCTGAATGAACATCCAGGTAAGTGCCCGATAAAGCGCACCCGAATCGAGGTACTCAATCTGCATTCGTTTAGCCACGGCTTTGGCCGTCGAGCTTTTACCCGACCCTGCCGGACCGTCAATGACAATTATCATGACAGAAAGTTTCTTAAATTAGGTGTAATTTTAGAATTTTTCAATGATTTCTTGTTTAATAATTTCAGAAATTTTAACTTTGGGGGCTTTCGAAAAAAGCATGACAAATATAGCCAAATTTTTGAGCAATTTTTAAGTTTTAGAAAATCAATTTATGCCACAGCACAAGCAAGCCAAAAAACGAGTTCGGCAGAATGAGAAGCGCCGAGAGCACAATCGCAAGCAGCGTTCTAAAATGAACACTCTCGTAAATCGCGTTTTGGAAGAAACCGATAAAGAAGAGGCTGAAAAGAAATTTAAAGACGCCGTTTCATATCTCGACAAAATGTCGACGAAGGGCAAAATTCACGAAAATAACGCTGCACGCAAAAAATCAAAGCTAGCCAAGCACGTTAATAACCTGTAAGCTTCTTCAGTTTGGCGGTCGATCGTTCAAAAGCGCTGTTAATAATTCTTGACGGGTACGGCATAGCCGAACACC
Source organism: Balneolaceae bacterium SMO_bin1 (assembly GCA_003123965.1). The sequence continues at coordinate 1,314 of NNSL01000222.1, read as the reverse complement.
CCGAGGTCAGCGCTATCGATCGAGCCCAAAAACCCTTTCTTGATCACCTCTTTAAAACCCACCCCCACAGCACGTTATCGGCCAGCGGCGAAGATGTAGGCCTTCCGGCCGGTCAGTTTGGTAATTCTGAAGTTGGCCATTTGAATATTGGTGCCGGTCGTATTGTGCTTCAAAAACTCTCTAAAATCAATAAACTTATTGAATCGGGGGATTTCTACAAAAACGACGTGCTGCTTGATGCGATCTCCAAAGCCCAAAAAAACGGGCGCATCCACCTTATGGGCCTTTTTTCCGACGGCGGTGTACACAGCTATAACCTTCACCTCTTTGCCCTGCTCAAACTCATAAAGAAGCATAATATTGACAACGCCTTTGTCCATGCTTTTACCGACGGGCGCGACACCGACCCTCATGGCGGCCTTGCCTATGTGCGCGAATTTGAAGAACAGACTGATGAAATCGGCTGCGGAACGCTGGCTTCTGTTGTAGGCCGCTATTACGCCATGGACCGCGACAACCGCTGGGAGCGCACCCAGAAAGCATACGATTTGCTGGTGCATGGCAAAGGGAAAGCTTTCGATTCGGCTGAGCGGGCGGTGCAGGCTTCTTATGAAAATGACATCACCGACGAATTCATCAAACCGCGGCGTATTAAAACGGAACAGAACAGCCGTATTCAGCAAGGCGATGTGATTATCTTCTATAATATTCGCGGCGATCGCGCGCGGCAAATCACCCGTGCCCTTACCGAAACCAATTTTGACAAATTTGAGGTTGAACAGGATCTCAATTTGGGTTACTACACTTTTACGGAGTACGACAAAGAGTTTAATCACGTTGAAGTGGCCTTCCCTCCGCAGGATATGAAAAACACCCTGGGCGAAGTGATGAGCAATCATCACCTGAAGCAACTGCGGATTGCCGAGACGGAAAAATATCCGCACGTCACCTATTTTTTCAACGGCGGCCGTGAAAAGCCTTTCCACGGCGAAGACCGCATCTTAATTCCTAGCCCCAAGGTAGCCACCTACGATCTTCAGCCCGAAATGAGTGCTCTGGAGGTTACAAATGCGCTCTGCGATCAGCTAATGACCGAGAAGCATCACCTGGCCGTGCTCAATTTTGCCAACCCCGATATGGTGGGCCACACCGGCGATATGGACGCCACCGTTAAAGCCATTGAAACTATTGATGAACAACTCAAAAAGCTGATTCCCTCAGCTCGCAAACACGGCTACGAAATATTGATGATTGCCGATCACGGCAATGCGGATAGGTTAATTAATGATGACGGCAGTCCGCATACGTCGCACA
>NNSL01000451.1 GCA_003123965.1 Balneolaceae bacterium SMO_bin1 | reverse complement strand
CTCGCGGAAGCGCCCAGTTTTGGAAAACCGGCACTGCTGTATGATTCAACAAGCCGTGGTGCAAAAAATTACCTGGCGCTGGGCAAAGAAATTATCAAGCGAAACAAAGATCTTTTTAAAGACAGCTCGGTTTTTGCCGGCGAAAAATAATCTCCAGAATTTATGGCTTCAAAAAAAGTACTCGGTCGCGGTTTAGGTGCTTTCTTCCCCGATTACGATGACCAATCAGAAGGCGAAGGCAAGAAGAACAAAGGGGAAAAGCCTGAGCAGACAGACAATGCTTATATTGATCCGCAAAAGCGCGTAAATGTTGTGCTTCGTGTGCCGGTGAAAAATATTCGCCCGAATCCCCATCAACCGCGGCGCGAATTCAATGAAGAACGGCTAGAAGAGCTGGCTTCATCTATAAAAAAGCATGGACTCATTCAGCCCATCACCGTGCGATATATTGGCGAAAAACGTTTTGAGCTGATTAGCGGTGAGCGGCGGCTGCGGGCAACTAAACTAGCCGGACTCGACGAACTGCCGGCGTACGTGCGCGAAGTGGATGATGAAGAAATTATCTCATTCGCCCTGATTGAAAATATTCAGCGCGAAGATTTGAACCCTATGGAAGTGGCACTGGGATATCAGCGGCTGATTGATGAAGTAGGGCACACGCAGGCCGAAGTTGCCGAAAAAGTGGGCAAGAACCGAAGTACTGTTGCCAATATGCTGCGCCTGCTAAATTTGCCCCCTTACGTACAAGCGGCACTACGCGACGAACAGATTAGTATGGGGCATGCCCGCGCACTGCTGCCTATTGAGGATGAGGAAGATCAGAAAAAATATTTAATGATATTATTGAAAAAGAATATTCGGTTCGGCAGACCGAGCAAGCTGTTCGCTCATTAAGCGATAAAGAAGAAAAAAGCTCGAAGTCATCATCATCAAAAACCAAAAAAACAAGCTCAGACAAACATGCGGCCATGTTCAAAGAAATAAGCAAACGCCTGCGCCGCACATTAAGTACTAAAGTGGATATTAAACCCAAGAAAAATGGTGGCGAAATTCGCATCGAATTTTATTCTGATGAAGAGCTGGAGCGGCTGCTGGAATTGTTTGAAGAAATCGCTTAAAATTGTCGCCATTCTTCTAGTTTCGGTTGCAATGCAGGCTGAAGCGCAATCGCAGCGTCCGACTGAGATAGGCAGTTCATCTTTTCTTTCAAGCCAGGTAGGTCTTTCATCAATCATGCAGGACACCGTTCGAACTGACTTTCCGGAGCCCAAAAGCGTGCTATAAATCGCTGATGGTGCCGGGCTGGGGACAAATTGTAAATGATCAGTGGTGGAAGGTGCCGATTATTTATGCTCTGTTGGGCGGATTAACCGGCTACAGTATTTATCTCACCAAAAAATACCACGATTACCGTGCAGCCTATTACAACTTGAATGATGAAACCCCCGACGACATGCGGTTTGGTTCCACACCGAGTTATATCCCGGGTGATGCCAACCTCTCTTCATTGCGCGATAACCGAAATTTTTTCCGAAATCGGCGCGACTTTATTTATATCACCATTGGGCTGGCCTACGGTCTGAATGCTATTGATGCCTATATTTTTGCCCACTTACGCTCTTTCGATGTATCTGAAGATTTGAGCGTGCGACCTTCGCTGAAACCAGCTGTTCTGGCTCGCTCAAGTCCCGGCGTAACACTCTCAATCGAATTATTTAATCGCTCAAATTAAGTTTATAACTATGGAAAACGGCAATGAGAAGCGTTTCGCCCCCGATGATTTTGACCAAACCCACAGCGAAGATGTATGGAGCATCTTTAAAATAATGGGTGAATTTGTTGAGGGCTACAATAAATTATTCAAGATTGGTCCCTGCGTTTCAATTTTCGGGTCTGCCCGTACGCAGCCCGATCATCCCTACTATAAAATGGCGGAAGAGACCGCACGTAAAATAACTCAGAAAGGTTTTGGCGTTATTACCGGCGGCGGCCCGGGAATTATGGAGGCCGCTAACAAAGGGGCCCGGGAAGGTAAGGGTAAATCAGTGGGGCTGGGTATTAAGCTGCCATTTGAACAGGGTGTGAATAAGTATGTTGATCCGGATTATGTAATCGATTTTAACTACTTTTTTGCCCGCAAGGTAATGTTTGTTAAGTATGCGCAGGGGTTTATTGTATTTCCCGGTGGTTTTGGCACGCTGGATGAATTTTTTGAAGCAATGACACTCATTCAAACGACCAAGGTGTCGAGGTTTCCGATTATTTTAATTGGAAAAGATTATTGGGGCGGCATGGTAGATTGGATAAAAACCCAGATGGTAGAAAGCAAAACCATTTCTCCGGAAGATGTTGATCTTTTTACACTTACGGATGATCATGAAGAAGCTGTTGAGATTATATGCGAGTTTTATAAGAAGCACAGCCTGAGCCCCAACTTTTAATTGGTATAATTTTCGCGCATAATTTTTGGGCCGGCCTTCCGTTAATACAGGGAACACAAAGAAAAGACAACACTATAAACTCACAGATAGTAAATAAGTTAACCAAATCAATTAATGTCGGTGAATGTAATGAAACCGTTTAGCACGGTCGCAAAATATTTTTTAAATAAATAATCCTATTCATTACATTATTTGCCGATGAATTTCAAACCACAAAAATTTGGTCAGATGAGAACATTTAAAAACACATTTATAGCACTACTGGCAATTGGTATGCTGGGCATGTTTACCACACAGGTATTGGCTCAGAGTAACGAAGGCCGCCGTGCAGCCGTGCAGGCATACAATCAAGCCAGTGAACTGGCAAAGCAAAACGAATTTGAAAAATCGATTACCAAATTCAAGGAAGCCATTAAACTGGCCCAGGATATTGGCGAAGAAGGTGCTGATATTGCTAAGCTCGCACGCGAAAAACTTCCTGGCGTTCATTATGATATGGCGCTGAATGAGTATCGAGCGTTCCAGAATAACCAAACGGTCAGTCAATTGGATGCGACTATTACTGCTTTTGAAGATGCAGCTCAGGCCGGCGAAGAATATGGACGGCAACAAGTGGTTGATAAAGCAACCAATAATGCTATCAAGCTGCGGTATAACAAATCGCGCATGCAGTACAGCCAAGGCAATTACGAGGCTGCCATGGAAACGATCAACCAAGTGATTGAAAACAACCCTAATTATGCGACAGCATACTATCACAAAGGGTTGATTTACAAGAAAATGGACGGCAATTTCGACAATGCATTAGCTGCTTTGGATGAAGCTATCAAAATTGCTGAAGAAACAGACAACGCTCAAATAGCTCGTCAGGCTCGTGAAAATGCAAGTGGAGAACTTGTGTATCGTGGTAACCAACGAGCGCAAAACAACAATTATTCACAAGCTATTGAAATGTATAATCGAGCGCTCGAATATAATCCAGAGTCTGCTACTGCTCACTTAAAAATGTCCGAAGCTTACAATAACCGGGCTAGTTGGGATCAGGCTTTGACGCATGCTCAAAAAGCGCTTGAACTGGAATCTGGAGGACAGAACGCTCAAGCAGCCATATATTTCCAAATTGCAACTGCCTATAAAGGGCAGGGGAATTACGATCAGGCATGCGATGCTTACGCAAATGCTGCTCATGGACAATATAGGCAAAATGCGCAGCACCAGATGGAATACGAGCTTAAATGCGAAGACCAATAAACAATTAACAAAACTTAGTTTGTAGTTTAAGTCTCCCTGCTATTGCGGGGAGACTTTTTTATTGCAGTTAATTTAGGGTTTTAGTTTCAAGTCAATTCTGCATTACCTATTTTCTCGTCCTTAGAAATCCATTTCACCAACATTTTAAATTACACTTTCAGGATTCAGTAATGCCTAACTCAACGCTCGAAGAACGCTGCGTAAACACCATCCGAACATTGTCAATTGATGCGGTTCAGGCCGCCGAATCCGGCCACCCGGGCATGCCCATGGGAATGGCTGATGCCGCCTTTGTACTTTGGGATAAATTCCTGAAGCACGATCCCGATCATCCCGAATGGTACGACCGTGATCGCTTCATCCTATCGGCAGGTCACGGCTCAATGTTGCTGTATAGTTTGCTTCATTTAACCGGCTACGATTTACCATTACAAGAACTGAAGGACTTTAGGCAATGGGGCAGCAAAACCCCGGGCCACCCCGAATATGGCTATACACCCGGTGTGGAAACCACTACCGGACCGCTGGGGCAGGGCTTCGGGACCGGTGTTGGCATGGCGATGGCAGAGGCACACCTCGCCGCTAAATTCAACACCGATAAACACAAAATTACCGATCATTATACCTACGGCATTGTTAGCGACGGTGATTTGATGGAGGGTATTTCGCATGAATCCGCATCGCTTGCCGGACACCTTAAGCTCGGTAAGATTATTTACTTGTACGATTCGAACCGAATTTCAATTGACGGAAGCACTGATTTAACATTTACTGAAGATGTAACCACCCGTTTTGAAGGATATGGCTGGCACGTGATAGAAATTGACGGCCATGACCGTGATGCAGTGGAACAGGCGATAAAGGATGCACAGGCGGTTACTGACCAACCCATCACTTATTGTCTGCAAAACCCATATCGGTTTTGGCAGCCCCAATAAGCAGGACACCGCAG
>NNSL01000330.1 GCA_003123965.1 Balneolaceae bacterium SMO_bin1 | reverse complement strand
AAAAAAAACAAACGCGCTACTTTGCCAGCTTTGCAGTCTGTCTATCGTCAACCATCGGTATTGCCTTTTCCGGTAACCTTTTGACGTTCATTGTGTTTTACGAAATGCTGACCCTGGCCACTTACCCGCTGGTCATACACAGCGAAAACCAGAAAGCCATTGCGGCAGGTCGCAAATATTTGACTTACACCCTCACGGCCGGACTATTGCTCATTGCCGCTGCAGGAATCACCTATTCCATAACCGGTACGCTTGATTTTGTTGCCGGCGGCATCTTCGGCGATGCAGAACTTTCGCCATCCATGGCTGTAATTATCTTCTTGCTCTTTTTAGGCGGTGTTGGGGTGAAGGCGGGCATTATGCCTCTGCACAGCTGGTTGCCCTCGGCCATGGCAGCGCCAACGCCTGTTAGCGCGTTGCTGCACGCCGTTGCAGTAGTAAAATCCGGCGTTTTTGGTGTGATACGTGTAGTAGGATATATTTTCGGTCCCGATGTAATGGCTTCTTTCGGGCTCAATGAAATTTTAATGATTCTGGCCGGTATCACCATTATCGTGGCCTCCCTGCTGGCGTTCGCGCAAGACAACCTAAAGCGTCGGCTGGCCTATTCAACGGTAGGTCACTTGTCATACATTGTGCTGGGAGCGGCCCTGCTCACCGAAACCGGTTTGATTGGCAGCATTATGCATATTTCTACTCACGCCACCATGAAAATCACCCTCTTTTTCTGTGCGGGTGCTATCATGGTAAATCTGCACAAAAAGAATATCAGCAATATGAATGGCATTGCCCGCGTAATGCCGTGGACCATGGGCGCGTTTGTTGTGGGCTCCATGGGGCTGGCGGGCATTCCGCCTATTAATGGGTTTGTGAGCAAGTGGTACCTGGCCTCGGGCGTGCTTGCGGGTGATATGATCATACCGCTAACAATTTTGATTATCAGTGGTCTGCTGAATGTGGGATACTTTTTCCCCATCATTCACCGCGCCTATTTTAAGAAAGGAGGCCCCGAGCTTGAAGGCCACACCGAAGCATCACCCTTTATGGTAGTGCCCATTGTGGGTACGGCTACGCTCTCGGTGCTTTTTGGCGTATATCCGGATTTGTTTTTTAACTTCTTTGAGCTGGCTTCCTCAATCGCATCAACCATTTTTTAAACCTAAACCTTATGAAAAACTGGCATTGGATAGCGCTTGGCATTGTTTTTCTTATCAGTCTGATATTGGAATTCGGGTTCATGAAAATTAAGGACCCGCACTGGTGGAATAGCGTCCCCGCCTTTTATGCAATCTGGGGATTTATTGGATGCGTAGCTATCATTTATATCTCCAAGTGGTTAGGAAAACTTTTCATTTTAAGCGACGAAGATTACTATGATCGTTGATCTTTTAACAGTACCCGCAATTATACTGATTTTAGGCGCCTTCCTGCTCCCCCTTATACCAGAGCGGCTTCGCAGTTCTGCGTTTATCCTATTTCCCCTGATGGCCCTGGGCGTAGTCTGGACGCTGCCGGAAGGAAGCTTGCTGCAGTTGCCATTTGCCAGCTATGAACTGCAACTGCTTACCGTTGATGCATTAAGTCGCATTTTCGGGACGATATTTGTGATGATCACGATCATTGGAGGGGTATACGCGTTTCATCTCAAAGATCTGGGACAGCAGGCCTCGGCTCTTGCCTATGCCGGTGGCGCTCTGGGTGTTACCTTTGCCGGCGATTTCTTTAGCCTGTTTTTCTTCTGGGAAATTATGGCGGCCGCTTCTACCTGGTTAATCTGGGCTCGCAAAACCAAAGCCTCCGACGAAGCCGGCATGCGCTATGTGCTTGTGCATATTTTTGGCGGCGGCCTGTTTATGTCGGGTATATTGCTCCATTTGAGTGATGGCGGCTCCTTCCTGATTCAGGAACTGGAGCAAACCTACACTCTTGCCAATGTATTGATGCTGTGCGGAGTAGGTTTGAATTCTGCTATTCCTCCTTTGCACGCTTGGTTGGCCGATGCTTATCCAAAGGCTACTGTAACCGGTGCCGTATTTATGAGCGCCTTCACCACTAAATCAGCCGTTTATGTATTAATTCGACTTTTCCGGGCTGGGAAATACTTGTGTATTGGGGCGTAGCCATGGCACTTTATGGTGTGGTTTACGCGGTACTTGTAAATGATATTCGAGAAATTCTGGCCTATCACATTGTAAGTCAGGTTGGTTACATGGTAGCCGGTGTGGGTATTGGCACCGAAATGGCTATCAACGGAACCACAGCGCACGCTTTTAGCCACATTCTTTATAAATCACTGCTCTTTATGGGGGCCGGAGCAGTTATACAAGCCACCGGCAAAAGTAAGCTTACCGAATTGGGAGGATTTGCAAAAAAAATGCCCGTGGTAGTGGGGCTCTATATGATTCGGGGCATTTTCAATTTCCGGCTTCCCGTTATTCAATGGGTACATCAGTAAGTCAATGGTTGTGAGTGCCTCGGGAGCGGCGCATTTCCCTATCGTTATGCTGCTGCTTATACTGGCGTCGGTCGGTACTTTTTTGCATACCGGACTCAAGCTTCCCTACTTCACTTGGTTCGGTGATAAAAAGAGTGAATTTAGCGTCTCAGCCGTCCCGCTTAACATGAAAGTGGCGATGGGTATGGGAGCCTTTTTCTGCACGCTGTTCGGCATTTTCCGAATCTGTTGTACAATTATCTACCCTACCCCACCGATTATCAACCGTACACCATTTACCACTTGGTAGAGATGATGCAAATATTGGTGTTTACGTTTGTTGGTTTCTGGCTGCTACGCAAAAAGCTGGAAGGCACGCCGCATATCGCCCTCGATACCGACTGGTTTTACCGGCGGCCTGCAGACGCGGTTCGCTACGCCTTTGTGAAACTTCCAGACCGTTTCTTCGGATTATTTGAACAAAGCACTATTAAACTGGCGAAAAAAATATCCGAGCAAGCGAAGAATCCATTACGATTTATTACTGCAAACTTTGGTTCTGGGGATGGTGGCAAGACCGTAATATCCGATGACTTTACGACTTCAATAGGTGCCGCATTAGCCTTCATTCTGCTCGGCTTTATCATCGCCCTATTGACTTTTTTCCTGTAATAAAACAGACCTGCTACTTCGCTTTGTTTACAGATAACCATTGGAAGCGGCAGAAACTAACCGCTCAACAGGAAAGCTTTGTGGCTTCCATGACGCTCACCTGGCAGTGAATTTGAAAGCACATCCCAAGTTATAAGATCAAGGTTTATTTGAACTTGTAAGATTGAACGTCCCTGCGAGGCCTCGGCAGGCTTACTTGAGAATGGCGCAACGAGTTACAAGATTTTATACAGCGGTCAATCTTTTCACTGATGTGGTGGTATATCAGAAATTGCCCCAGCTATGACAATACATCACTTTGCTGGGGTTAAGAAGAGCCTCAAACGTCAGATTTCTTCCATTCTTTAATTGCCTCTATATCTTCGGTTTCCCGATGATTGAAAGTTCATCATCTTCTTTGATGACCGTATTGCCGTGCGGAATTTCAATATTTCCATTTCGCTTCAATATGGTGATCAAACTCTCACCCGGCAATTCAATTTCTTTTATTTGTTTGCCAATGAACTGTGCTGTGATCGTTTTTTTAGAAACCGTAACATTTATGAAGCGCTCATCCCGAAGTAATATCTCCCGCAATTCAGATTCATTAGACGCTCTTTTCCAGCGTTGCATAAAGTGTTTGCTGTCAATCATTTCGGCAAGATGCGCAATCAATCGTAGATGCTGGCTTGAGTTTTTCACGGAACTTACCAAGAAGATTAATGCTGCCAGATTTTCGGCTTCTCCGGTTTTTTCCTCGTCCAGTATCTCAAAGCCTTCTGTAGATACCGTTAAGCTCTCTGGAATACGTACAAGCACCATTTGCGGCTGGCAGTCTTGCTCAATACGAATATGATTGATAACCGTGCTGTTACCCAGCGGAATGGTTCCCAGATCCTGGGCTTTGCAAAACCGTTGGATGATATCTTGCTTATCCATGCTCAGGCGTTCAGAAAATACTCCAGACGCCTGCTCTATGATCGTCTTATAACTGAGCTCTTCAGTATCTTCATCAATAACCGCTGATTGTGCTACAACTTGCTCATAAGGATCTTCTTCGCGAAGCCCCTTTTGGCGCAAAATGCCGCGCATTTCACGCTCAAGCCCGGTATCTTTTCGTCTCCCGAGCCGGGCATGCACATGGAAAATAGCTCCTTCACGCTCCACATTTCCATAGGCGTAATAATAAAACCAGCCAATTGAGAAAATACTCACCACTACGGTGAATATGATGGAAAGCAGCCCCATTTCAAGAATCAGCACTGCCGAAAGAATCATCCCTGCAATTTGCAGCCAGGGATAAAATGGAGAATTAAAACCGGGGTCGTATTCTTCAATCCTGCTTTCGCGCATCACTATCACGGCAAAATTCAACAGCGCAAAAAGCAACAGCTGAAACGCACTGGCCAGCTTAGCTACCTGGGCCACATCAAAGGCGAGCAAGAAAAATATCATCAACAGCACCGTGGCAATAATGGCAACAACTGGCGTACCCATGGAACCGATGCGTGAGAAACGCTCATCCATGAGTTTATCGCGGGCCATGGCCAGCGGGTAACGAGAAGCCGACA